>NZ_KV789557.1:0-371 GCF_001807625.1 Neisseria sp. HMSC03D10 | reverse complement strand
CCATTTTTGAAATTCAGAAACTGTTTTTCAAACCAAGGTTTCTCAAGTTTTACGATGGACTCCCGCCTGCACGGGAATGACAGAATTTGATGATATGCCGGATTTAAAGTTAAGTATGTTTGCTATATTCGGACGACCTTTCGAATAAGATATCACAGCATGGGCTTTGCCAGCGAAAACTTTCCTTCCCGCCGTCTGTCCAACTGCAGCAATCTGGAGACACAGCCTGCACCACGACAACTTTTCAAACGGCCTTCCAACCCGCCCCTAAAGCGAACGATTGCGTCCCGCGTTCGCCCGAGAAAACCGTTGTTCTCAAAATCCAAAAGGTCGTCTGAATTTTGAACTGGCCCCCAAATCTTGGACACTCA
>NZ_KV789556.1:0-22952 GCF_001807625.1 Neisseria sp. HMSC03D10 | reverse complement strand
GAGGGGATGTCCAACTTTTGGGGGGCAGTTCACTGTTTCAGACGACCTTTTCGATATTGATCGGAATATTTAACGGATTTTCAGCGTACTCAATCCGATTAACACCAAGACGATGGTGATGATCCAGAAGCGGACGACGACTTGGGTTTCTTTCCAGCCTTTTTGTTCGTAGTGGTGGTGGATGGGCGCCATCAGGAAGATGCGTTTTTTGGTTCTCTTATACCAGCCGACCTGAAGCATAACGGACACGGCTTCAACGACAAATAATCCACCCATGATGACGAGGACGAACTCTTGGCGGACGATGACGGCAACGGTACCGAGTGCCGCACCCAATGCCAGTGCGCCGACGTCGCCCATGAAAACTTGCGCAGGATAGGCGTTGAACCACAAAAATCCTAGACACGCGCCGCACATGGCGGTACAGAAAATCACGACTTCGTTCGCGCCTGCGACATAAGGCAGTTGCAGGTATTGGGCGAATTGCGAGTGTCCGCTGGCATAGGCGAAGATGGCGAGGCCGGCGGCAACGAGGACGACGGGGAAGGCGGCAAGTCCGTCAAGGCCGTCGGTGAGGTTGACGGCGTTGGAAGTGCCGACGATGGTCAGATAGGTCAGGACGACGAAGCCGACCACGCCCAGCGGCAAAGCGACTTGTTTGAAGAAGGGAACGATGAGGATGTTGTTGGAGCTATTGGACGCAAGGTAAAACAAGGCAAGCGCGGCAACGATGGCGACGCTCGATTGCCACACCATTTTGAATTTGGCGGAAACACCGTTGGGGTCTTTATAGACGACTTTGCGCCAGTCGTCGTAAAACCCGAGTGCGCCCGTGGCAAGCAATACGCCCAAGAGAATCCAAATATACGGGTTGGCCCAGTTGCCCCACAACAGCGTGGATACGGTGATGGCGGTCAGAATCAGCGAACCGCCCATGGTCGGCGTGCCGTTTTTGATGAGGTGGGTTTGCGGCCCGTCGGTGCGTACCGCCTGCCCGACTTTCAACTGCGTCAGTTTGCGGATGGTCCACGGACCGAGCAGCAGGGAAAACGCCAAAGCGGTCAAAGCTGCCATGACGGCGCGGAATGTGGTGTATTGAAAGACATTCAGACCGGTCAACCAGTTACTGAAATGTGCAAGCCATAAAAACATGGGGCTTCCTTTTGTTTTTGTTGTTACATTGGGCTTATCGCCCGTTTTAAATTTTGGTTTTGAGGTCGTCTGAAAAAGTTTCAGACGACCTTTGTTGATTATCAAGCTGCTTATGACAGTCAGCGCCTGCTGAAGTTCACTCTCTATGCAGGTTTCTAGCGAACCCGTTATCCGTTGTTTAGAGAGATGGCAACGTTATTGAGCGACGGCTGCGTTAGTGTCTTTCTCAATCACGCAAATCGGATAATTTCCCGGATTCCTGCCGCCGCCTAAATCCAGACAGAGGTCTTCATAAAGATAGGCCTGCGTCCGCATTCCGGCATAAAACGCGCCAATCAGCGCAGCAATCAGCAATAAGGCTTTAAAAAAACGTCGGTTTTTCATTTTCAGACGGCCTCTTTATCCGTCAATGCCTCGACCACTTCTTCCATCTTCATAAAGCGCGAGCCTTTGACCAACACAGTGGCGCGTTCAGGCAAATCGTGGCTCAACACTTGGATCAACGGGTCTTTGGCGGCAAACCACAAACCGTCTGCGCCAAATGTTTCCGCCGCTTCGACGCTGTTGTCGCCGACAAAATAGGCCGCTTCGATGCCTTGGTCGCGGGCGTACGCGCCGACTTCGGCGTGCATGGCGGCAGCTTCATCCTCGCCCAGTTCGCCCATATCGCCCATCACAAAAATACGCGGCGCAGGCATACGCGCCAACACGTCAATCGCGGCTTTCATGCTGTCGGGGTTCGCGTTGTAAGTATCGTCAATCAGGGTCGCGCCTTTGATGCCGGCTTTGACGTTCAGACGACCTTTGATATTGCTGAAGCCTTTCAAACCTTCCGCCACATCGTCCAAACTTAAACCCGCAGCCAAAGCCAACGCAGCGGCAGCGGCGGCGTTGTGGACATTGTGACGGCCGGGAACGGGCAATACTACGGCGGCGCGCTCGTTGCCGCACACCAAATCAAATTCACACGACAAAGGTTTCAACACGATATTTTCCGCATGGACATCGCCGCTATCGACGCCGAAAGTCCGCTGCTGATGACTTTGGGAGGTCGTCTGAAACACGGCGGCATGTTCGTCTTCGCACGGAATCAAAGCCAATCCGTCTTCGCCCAAGCCTTGATAAATCTCGCTTTTCGCCTTGGCAATATCGAGCGTGCCGTCAAAACCGCAGCCGACATGGGCGCGCAGGGCGTTGTTGACCAAAGCAGCATCGGGTTTGGCGATTTGCGTCAAAACCGCCAGTTCGCCGAAATGGTTCATGCCCATTTCGATCACGGCATAACGGTGTTTTTCGTTTAATTTCAACAAAGTCAGCGGCAATCCGATATGGTTGTTAAAGTTACCTGCCGTCGCCAACACGGCATCATCGCCGAAACGGCGGCGCAATACCGCAGCCAGCATTTCCTTCACCGTCGTCTTGCCGCCCGAGCCGGTAATGCCGAACACAAACGGGTTCACATTCCTGCGCCACGCCTTCGCCAGCATTTGCAACGCGGCAAGCGTGTCATCGACTTTCAACGCGCCGTCCAAAGCAGCGCAATCTTCGCGCGAAACCACAACCGCCGCCGCACCCGCAGCCAATACGTCTTCAACAAAATCATGCGCGTCAAACCGCTCGCCCGCCAAAGCAAAAAACACATCGCCCGCACGGATGTCGCGGCTGTCGGTTACGATGCGCGAAACGGGTTTGTTTTCAGACGGCGTCGGAAGATTGAGGGTTTGGCAGATGAAATTTAGGTTTAGTGGTTTCATGGTTTCTTTCGTTTGTTTTTTTCAGACGGCCTCACATAACCATCCGTAAATGTTTCATCATAGATTTAGGTGTAACAAAAGTTAAACCGTACATACTGCCTAATGCTACTGCCTGGCTTTCCTCTAAATCGGCAGCCAATATCACAAAACGGTCATCCGGCAAATTCAATCGTTTTTTCAAGCGTACATATTTTTCAATGTCTCGTCTGAATTCCCCTGATTTACATTCCACCACAATCGGCTCTTTACCCATCGGTAAAAATACGACATCCAACTCATGTTTATCTTCATTGTCGAATTCGATTTTTATATTTCTAGCGCAAGAAAAAGCATAATCCTTGCCTTTTTGTTTTGCTTCTTCAAGCATTTTGCACAACGCAAACCATTCAAGCCAACCACCACAAAAAAAGTGCTTGATGGCAGTGGCACGTTGCAGATTCAAGCGGACAATTTTTTCCTGTTTCTGATAAAAATACTTAGAAAACAGAGTATGGCTATAAAATTGTCGGCATAGATTATTCATTGTCTGCCCGTCTTTTTGCGACATTTTGCCGACATCCAAACTAATGCTTGTATGGTTGTGGCCATACGCCCAACTAATCTGACCCAACATATTTTTAGTAATCTGATAATTGCTGCCCAATTTAGCGGCAGCCTCATCAAAAAAACCGCTCATATTTACCGCCTGTAAGTTAAACATCGGCACAATATTAGCTCGGGCAAACCATCGCCGTAACGGTTCGTGCTGTTTTTCAGTAGCTAAAATGTCAGTTTCCGATAAATTGACGCCTGCCAGCGGATTATAATTTTGGTTTTCCGAACCAGTATCTTGCTGTACATTTTCCTCTCCACCGTCTTCCTGTTGCTTCAAAGCCTGCAATTCCCTGTTCACCGAAAAATATCGTTCCAACAATTTACTGACAAAAAATAAAGTGTCGTAAACCTTAACCGGAGCCGTGCATTTTGGACAGGCAATTTCACTCATTCCGGATTCGTAGTCATGCTCATTCATGCAGCCGCATTTATTGCAGCGAAAAATACCCATAATGTTCCCTCATTATTTGTTTATTTGTTTCAAAATTTATTTCAGACGGCGTTTGAAAATTTTATCTTTCCTGATCAATCAACGGATACGGATTCACTGCACCGCTTGGTAGATACACGCCGTAATGCAAATGGGCCGGCGCGGTTTTGGCGTTGCCTGTTTTGCCGACATAGCCGATGACCTGTCCTTCTTTCACGCGTTCATACAGGCGGACGCGGGCGAATTTGTTGAGGTGGGCATAGTAGTGCCATGCGCCCGGCCCTTGGATACCGATGACTTTGCCACCCAATCGGTTGCGCCCGATTTTGGTTACGATACCGGGCGTCGTGCTGCGTATCGGCGTGTTTTTCTTGGCGAAAATATCCACGCCCTCATGTCTGCGCCCCTGGCTGCGCGCCGCGCCCCAAGTATCGTCAAAACGCTTGCCTTTAACAGGATTGGGCAGGCTTTGCGCCGTTGGCGGTTCTTTCGCCCTCAGCTCAGCAATTTCGGCGTTCGGGCGTGGCAGTTGTTTGGTGGTACAGCCCGCAAATAAAATCATGGCTGCACTGATTAAAAGGGTTTTTGTCGGCATTTTCAGCATCAAATCGGTCTCCTCGTTTTTCAGACGACCTTTAAAATTCCAAATCGGGGTCGTCTGAAACAACTGTGATGGGTTTAATGGCTGACGTGCCGTAATGCGTGTGTCGTGTTGCTTTTATTGTAGAGGATAAACGTTTTCAGACGACCTTGATGGCCTTCAGGTCGTCTGAAAACTTTGGTACTCGTTGTTATATCCGCTCTGCCAACGCTTTTTCTGCAACTTCAAAGTCAGAAAAATGATGCTTCACACCCTGCATGTCCTGATAGTTTTCATGTCCTTTGCCGGCAATCAGAACGATGTCGTTTGCCGCGGCGCGTTCGACTGCGTAACGGATGGCGGCGGCACGGTCGGTTTCGACACATTCGGGCGCGGGCACGGCAGGCAGGATGTCGTTGATGATGTCTCGCGGATTTTCCAAACGCGGGTTGTCGCTGGTGACGACGACTTTATCTGCGCCCTGTACGGCTGCTGCACCCATCAGCGGACGTTTGCCGCGGTCGCGGTTGCCGCCGCAGCCGAATACGCACCACAAAGCCGCACCCTGTGGTTTGATTTCCTGCAAGGTAGAGAGTGCTTTTTCTAATGCGTCGGGCGTGTGTGCATAATCGACGACGACCAAAGGTTTGCCGCTGTTCATGATACAGTCCATGCGGCCTGAGGCAGGACGGATTTTTGTCAGCACATCCAATACTTTATCAAGCGGATAACCGTTGGCACAAAGCAAGGCGATGCAGGCGGCGAGGTTTTGCGCGTTGAACCGTCCGAGCAGGCGGGTGCGGCAGCGGCCTTCGCCCCACGGGGTTTGGAATACGGCTTCCATGCCGTCTGAAGAGGCAGTGAAATGAACAATGCGGATGTCGGCGTGTTCGCTGAAGCCGTAGCCGTAAACGGTCAAATCGGGGCAGTCTTTTTTCAGACGACCTGCGAGTTCTGCACCGTATTCGTCATCCACGTTGATAATGGCGTGTTTCAAGCCGTGCCAGTAAAACAGGCGCGACTTGATGGCGCCGTAGGCTTCCATCGTACCGTGATAGTCGAGGTGGTCTCGGGTGAGGTTAGTGAAGATTGCACTGCGGAATGGCACGCCGTTGACGCGCGATTGGTCAAGGCCGTGGCTGGAGACTTCCATCGCGGCGGCTGTTGCGCCTTGTTGACGGAAACGGTAGAGCAGGGTTTGGACATCGACGGGGGCGGGGGTGGTATGCGTGGTTTCTTCCAATGCGCCCCAAAAGCCGTTGCCGACCGTGCCGATAATGGCGGTTTTTTCACCTAACAAATCGGCGGCTTGTGCCAGCCATTGTGTGATGGAGGTTTTGCCGTTGGTACCGGTTACGCCCCAGACTTTGAGGTCGTCTGAAACATTGCCGTAAACTTGCGCCGCCAACATGCCGGCACGGTGTTTCAAATCTTTGATGCCTTGATTGGGGACTCCCCATTTGGGATTCCACGCAAATTTGCCGTCGTCGTCCCAAAAAACAAAAGCCGCGCCGTTGGCAATGGCTGCGGGGATATAACTGCGGCCGTCCGTATATTCGCCCTGACAGGCAACGAAAATATCACCTTGTTTAATTTGACGGCTGTCTGAATGCAACAAACGCCCTGCTGCGTTTGCACACAGCAGAGGCGGAAAGTTGGTTTCAGCTAAAGGGGTTAACTTGCTGAACATAAAATAATCTCGTTGATACTCGGATTAAGACGGTGTTTTGACGGCTGCAACATTGGTCAGAGGCTTGGTGGGGGAAACGCCCAAGATGTTCAGGCTGCCGCCCATGACTTGTTTGAAGACCGGACCTGCCACTACGCCGCCGTAGTAACCGTTTGCAGTCGGTTCGTCGATGGTTACCGCCACAATCACACGGGGATTTTTGGCAGGGGCAAAACCGATGAAAGTTGCGACGTGTTTGTTATCAACGTAACGTCCGTTGACCAACTTACGCGCCGTACCGGTTTTCGCGCCGACGTCGAAACCATCTACCGCACCCGCCGTACCCGTACCGCCGGGCTCGGTTACAGAAACCATCAAATCACGCACTTCACGCGCGGTCGAAGCTTTAATGACGCGTTTACCTTTGGGCGCAACCGCCTGTTTCTCAAAGCTGACCGGCAACAATTCGCCGTCATGTGTCAACATGGTATAAGCACGCGCCAATTGCAGCAGGCTCAATTGCAAGCCGTAACCGAAAGACATGGTTGCCTGTTCAATCGGCTGCCATCTGCGCCAGCTTCTCAAAAGACCGGCTGTCTCACCTGGGAAACCGGAGTGCATCCGCACGCCCACACCCAAATCATGATAAAAATCATACATTTCTTTAGGCGTGAATTTTGCAGACAGTTTGCTGGTACCGACGTTGGAAGATTTTTGCATAATGCCGCGCACATCCAAAGTAGGATACACATGGGTATCGCGTACGGTAGCGGGACCGATTTTATAAGGCATGGTGTTAAAACGATCAGCCACACCGACTTTGCCGGAATCCAATGCTTTGGCAATCGTAAACGGCTTCATGGCAGAACCCGGCTCAATCATATCGGTAACAGCTCGATTGCGGCGCTGTTCGCTATCGGCGCTGCCTGGTTGGTTGGGATCATAGGCAGGGCTGTTAACTAAAGCCAAGATTTCGCCGGTTTGCGCATCCAATACCACAACCGTACCTGCTTTGGCTTTGTGATAAGCCACTGCTTTATTCAGCTCATCATAGGCAAGTGTTTGAATACGTTGATCCAAAGACAAAACCATGTCCTGCCCGTTTTTCGGATCGCTGTTGCGCGGAGAATCCAAACTATCGACGATATTGCCTTTATTGTCGCGCAAAACCACTTTCGCACCGTCCGCACCATGCAGACTGTCTTCTCGCGACAATTCCAAGCCTTCCTGTCCTTTGCCGTCGATATTGGTGAAACCGATAACGTGTGCGAACAGGTTGCCCATCGGATAATGGCGTTTCAGCTCTTTTTGGAATGCCAAGCCTTTAATGCCCAAAGCTTTAATTTCTTCCGCTTTTTCTTGGCTGAGTTGACGCTTCAGATAAATAAAATCTTTATCTTTTTTCGCCAATTTTTCCTGCAACGCCTCAACAGGCAGCTCAACAATAGCCGCCAACTTAGCCATCTGTTCGGCAGTCGGCATTTCTTCCATACCGGAAGGCATGGCATACAAAGATTCAGTCGGTGCACTCAACGCCAAAGTCGCGCCGTTACGGTCCGTAATCATGCCGCGCGACGCAGGTAAAGTCAGGGTACGGACAAAACGCTGATCGCCCTGATTTTTCAAAAATTCATGCTGCGTGGTTTGCAAATAGATGCCGCGAGCCAGCAGTCCGACAAACGCAGCCGCAATCAGCCACAACACCAAAGAAATCCGCCCATCACTGGTGATGGGTTTTTTAGCTTTGGCTGCCTTGGGCAGCATGCTCGGTTTATATTCGTTTTTAATCAACATCTTAACATCTCAATTCATAATCACCCGAACCGTGTCTTTATCCGACGGCACCAATTTGCAGTGCCGGATAAGCCGGCTATATTATTTTTTTCGTTCCACCATCACGGTATTATCCGCGCCGGGCGGTTTGAGGCGTTGCTTCTCAGCCGCCACCTTAATCAGCTTGTGGTTCGCCAGCCGCGCCTGATCCAATTTCAAGCGTGCATAGTCCTGATCAAGCTTGATTTCCTGCTTTTGCGCTTTATCCAAAGCGATGAAGTGCAAACGCGATTGGTCTTGCACAGTGACCACCGCAAAAGCAGATACCGATACCAAGACCAACAAAAGGATATTTAATTTATTCATTATTTTCAGACGACCTCAATCTGTTTGTTCCGAGGACACCTGCCCCACATAATGCTTATTCTGCAATCTCACCGCCCGTCCGCTCTGCCACGCGTAAAACTGCGCTGCGCGCCCGCGGATTGGAGGCGGTTTCCTCAACACCCGGCTTTATCGCCTTTCCCACCGCCTTTAACGGCGGCAGAGGCAAATCCGCTTCTTTTACTGCCGCCCAACGCGGCAAAGGAGGATGTTGCGAATACTTTTTGACAAACTGTTTTACGATGCGGTCTTCAAGCGAATGGAACGCGATAACCGCCAAACGCCCGCCTTGTTTCAGACGACGCATCACTTGCGGCAGAACCGCCTCTACCTCTTCGAGCTCGCGGTTAATAAAGATGCGAACTGCCTGGAAGGTGCGCGTCGCAGGGTCTTGCCCCCGCTCACGAGTACGGACGTTTTGTGCCACGAGCTGCGCCAGCTTGCGGGTTGTATCGATCGGACTTTCTGTCCGTTGCGCAACAATGGCGCGCGCAATCTGGCGACTAAACCGCTCTTCACCATAATTCTTGATAACCTCGTGCAAATCCTGTTCTGATGCTGTTGCAATCCATTCTGCAGCGGACATCCCCCGCGTCGGATCCATGCGCATATCCAAAGGTGCATCAAAACGGAAACTGAAACCCCGTGCGCCGTCATCTATCTGCGGGGACGAAATCCCCAAATCAAACAACGCACCATCTATTTCTTCAATACCCAGCTTATCCAGGGTCGTCTGAAAACTGGAAAACCCGTCATGAACTACCGTAACGCGCCCATCCTGCTCAGCCAGCTTTTGCGCCGCCTCAATCGCTTGCGGGTCTTTATCAAACACAATCAGACGACCTTGACTGCCCAGACGGGACAAAATCAATCGGGAGTGCCCTCCCCTGCCGAACGTCCCATCCACATAAATACCGTCTTCACGAACCGCCAGAGCATCAACCGCCTCATTTAACAAAACGGTGATATGTTGATATTCAGCATTACTCACAATTGCAAATCCGTCTGACTTAATTGGAATGCCAACTCTTCAGGATCATCATCCAAAGCCTGAGTCATTTCAGCTTCCCATTGATCACGGCCCCACAATTCCAAACGATTGGCGCGACCGACCAAGGTAACGTCTTTTTCAAAATCCACCCGTTTGCGCAGATTGGCAGGAATCAGTACGCGGCCGGCGCTGTCCCATTCCAGCGTATCCGCATTGTGCAGCAGAAGATTTTGATAACGCTGCAACATCGGATTTCCTGCCGTTTTCAGGTGCAAAAGCTGCTCGGCAACCTTTGCCCATTCAGCCTCCGGATACATCAGCAATTTTTGACGGGAATCCAAAGTAACCACAATCGACGGCGTATAATGGCGCAGCAAAATATCGCGGAACTTGGCAGGAATTGCCAACCGCCCTTTGCTGTCAATACTCAATTCGTGAGCGCCACCAAACACAATTTCGTCCTATCGGTTTAAATCGGAATTTTTTGGGCAATGCAGACACTTTTACCCACATCGCCCCACTAGCCCACACTATAAAAAATTTTAACGCCTCGGTCAAATCGCCCTACTCTAAAATCCCAGTACATATGCAACAACAAAATCATTAAAAAACAGTATTTTAACCAAACAAACAAACAAGCCGAACCACCCATTTTACCTGATTTGGTTTTTAAAAACACAATATGTAGTATTAAAAATCACATTTAAACACAATATATGGTATAAAAAAATGAAAAAACGCCCCTTTTCCGTTCACGTTATAATAGACAAATAAATTCACAAATTTTACATTATCTAACGGTTATGAAGGCACACCTCCCCCTCCCCTCCCCTACCGCGCAAGCCTCAAGTTCCAAACTATTTGAAATCATCACACAGGAAATAAAAGCCCAAAATAACTGGGTTCCTTTCTCACGATTCATGGAGCTTGCACTCTACACACCCGAATACGGTTACTACACCGGAGGCAGCCATAAAATCGGTACAGACGGTGATTTCATTACCGCCCCCACCCTCACCCCATTGTTCGGACAAACCCTCGTCCGACAACTTGCCGAACTTCTCCCGCAAACCGCCGGCAACATCTACGAATTCGGTGCAGGCACAGGACATCTCGCCGCCACCTTATTAAAGAGCCTTTCAGACGACCTCAAGCATTACTACATCATCGAGCTCTCCCCCGAGCTTGCCGAACGCCAACGCCAATTCATCGCCGAACAGACCACTCCGCAACTGACACAAAAAGTCATACACCTGACCGAACTGCCCGAATCCTTCGACGGCATCATCATTGGCAACGAAGTCCTCGATGCCATGCCTGTTGAAATCATCCGCCGCACTCAAAACACCTTTCAACACATCGGCGTCTCCATCACCCCAGACGGACAGCTTGAACAAAGCCCGCGACCATTGAAACAACCCGACCTCCTCCAGTTAGCCGCCACCTATTTTCCCGAAACCGAACACCCCTACACCAGCGAGCTACACCCCGCCCAATACGCCTTTATTCTCACCCTCGCGCAAAAAATCACACGCGGCGGCATGATATTTATCGACTACGGTTTTGACGCCGCCCAGTATTACCACCCGCAACGTGACGAAGGCACGCTCATCGCCCACTACCGCCACCACACCGTTCACGACCCGTTTTTCCATATCGGTCTGACTGATCTGACCGCTCACGTCAACTTTACCGACATTGCCCAGGCAGGCACCGACGGCGGACTAGACCTCATCGGCTACCTGCCCCAGTCCCATTTCCTATTCAACCTTGGTATTACCGACCTGCTGGCACAAACCGCCCCACCAGGTACGGCAGACTACCTCCGTGTCAGCACCGCCGTACAAAAACTGACCGACCAACACGAAATGGGCGAACTCTTCAAAGTCATCGCCTTTGGCAAAAACATCGACATCGACTGGACAGGTTTCCGCTTCGGCGACATCTGTCACAAACTTTGAAATCCCCCACCTCAAACCATCCTCCAAACACACAGGTCGTCTGAAACACAGTTTCAGACGACCTCATCCATGTTTTATTCCATTAAAAAACAAAAACAAAACATAAAGTACAAAATAAAACTTGCCAAAAACTCAAAACAACATATAATAGCGACTTCACGAAACGGCGAATTAGCTCAGTCGGTTAGAGCAGAGGAATCATAATCCTTGTGTCCGGGGTTCGAGTCCCTGATTCGCCACCAAATTTCGGGGGTATAGCTCAGTTGGTAGAGCGCTTGCATGGCATGCAAGAGGTCAGCGGTTCGATCCCGCTTACCTCCACCAGATAAAAAAGACCTTGTTTAAAACAAGGTCTTTTTTATCTTGCATATTTGTTATATAGTCAAATGGATAAACATACAATAGAATTGAGCCTCCTTTATCCTGAGGATATATTCATTCACAAATACCTACATTTTCAAACTCTCCATCCTAAACCATCTGCTGCTTTATCATACTTTCAAACAAAACCGATCCCTTTTTAAATACCCGGGTAAAATTATTAGTGTCTTTAATATTAAACTTGAAACTTAAATGCGCCGTGAATGTCTATCTTTAATCGGTTAACCTACTCAGCAGGATGCAGATTTATGTCGATAACTGTTTCACTCATCGTCCCAGTCTATAATGGCGGAAAATTTGCGGCAGGTTTGTGCCGTCATTTTGCAGGTCTGCATAAGGCTATCGAAGGGATAGAATTTATTGTTGTAAACGACGGTTCTACCGATGATACATCGGCTCAGTTCAGGCAGTTTTTCAATGAACATCCCGAATTGCAGGCGCAGTTGATTGATACGCCCAACGGCGGAGTCAGCAGGGCGCGCAATATCGGTTTGTCCAAAGTGCGCGGGGAATATGTGATGTTTATGGATCACGACGACAATGTTGATCCGCCGCTTATGACAGATTTGGTTGAAAAAATGAAACGTTCCGATGCGGATATACTCCAATTCAATGTTGATGCGCGCTATCCTGCCAATGAAGATGAGGTTATCGGTTTAGCGGATTATATGGACCGCTATCCGTTTTGGTCGTGCGTTTGGGCGTATATCTACAAACGCAACCTGTTGGAAAAAGCAGGTCTGAAATTTATCGAAGGCATGAAATATTTGGAAGACGGCGTATTTTTGACCGAGTATTTTTTGCAATGCAAAACCGTCATTGCCAGCAATACCGTTGTTTATGATTATGTCGACAACCCCGAATCCGCTATGCGCAGCAAGCGTACGCCCGAGCAGACGAAGAAATACCTCGACGACATCGGTTTGGCAGTAAGGGAATATACGCGCCTGCTCGCTACGCCTGGGCAGCCGCCTAAAGTTGCCCGCAGGTTATTGGAAATACGGGATTCCTTCCAATTCATCCATTTGGTTTCGATGCTTAAAAGCGGTGTTTCTACGGACGAACTGTTCCGCAGGCTGGAAGAAAACGGCTACGATTTCCGAATGGCGGGCTATCCCAGCAAATTCAACCGCCGCCGCGACGTACGCCTTTTGTGCCATGTATTCCGCAGCCGTTTGTTGTTAAAGCTTCTGGCGGCTTCCAAGATAATGGCAAAAGATTGACAGACTCAAAAAGGTCGTCTGAAAACCAATACAGGTTTTCAGACGACCTTTTTATTTCATCCTGCGCCTCAAGCGGGCGTATCTTTCAACTCCGCGCCCACATCTTTCAAACGCTGCAATACTTCATCCCATGCTTTGTCCAAATCGCGGCACGCCCCGCCTTCCGCCTTGATGCCGAACTCGATATGGGGTTTGACCGCCGTTCCGTCCGCATTCTGCCAGCCGACGCTGGGCAGGCTGTAAGAGCGCACGCCCGGGTAGGTGCGTTCGACGTATTCCATAATCGGGGCGACGCGCGATTCGGGTTGTCCGAATACATACACGCTGCGGCTGCCGCGTTCGGTTTGGTTGAAACGGTCGGCGTAATAAGTATCCAAAACCCATTCCGCCATCGGATGCGCCATCACGGGGAAGCCGGGGAAGAAATAATGTTCGCGGATGGAAAATCCGGCAATGTTGTTGAACGGGTTGGGCACAAGCTCCGCGCCTGCGGGAAAGTCCGCCATTTTCAGGCGTTGGGTGTGTTCGGGGGCGTCGAGCGGCTCGCCGCGTTTAAGGGTAACGGCTTCGATGAACTTGGCAGCTTCGGGATGGCGGACGACAGGCAAATCCAAAGCGGCGGCGGCAGCTTGGCGAGTGTGGTCGTCGGGCGTGGAACCGATGCCACCGGTAACGAAGGTCGGCAGGTCGTCTGAAAAGCTGCGGCGCAGTTGTCTGACCAACAAATCAGGTTCGTCGGGCAGGTATTGCACCTGATTGAGCTTCAGCCCGCGCGATTCCAGCAGGGATTTGAAAAAGGCGAAATGCTTGTCTTGGCGGCTGCCGTGCAGGATTTCGTCGCCGATGATGATGAGGTTGAAAGCGTTCATAGATAGGTTTTCTTTACCGATGCCGTCTGAAAATGTTGATGGTGCTGTGATTTGTTCCCTCTCCCGTGGGAGAGGGTTAGGGAGAGGGCTGAGCTTGCGTTTTTCAGGCAGTGTTTGCTTAAGGGCTGCTGTCTGTGCCCTCTCCCCAACCCTCCCCCACAGGGGAGGGAGTCGGGTTGCGGATGGCCTAAAGGTCGTCTGAAAAGATTTTCAGCAAAACGGGCAAGGCTCATTTTCAGACGATCTTGACGGCTGACAATGTGTTCTATTTATAAGATAATGTTTCAACACACAGGACTACACACAAAGCGCAGCCCTATGTATCGCCCTGATTTGGAAGAGGTTGCATTTCTCCCAAACAGTCTCTGATTCTACCGCCCTGAAGGGCGGGGTTTCAACCGTTAAGGTATTTTTAATAACCCCTTTTAAGTCCGAAGAATTGTCATGAGCCAAAACAATACTATCCTGCAACACCTCCCCATCGGTCAAAAAGTCGGCATCGCCTTCTCCGGCGGCCTCGATACCTCCGCCGCGCTGTTGTGGATGAAACTCAAAGGCGCGCTGCCTTATGCCTACACTGCCAATCTCGGTCAGCCCGACGAAGACGACTACAACGCCATTCCCAAAAAAGCGATGGAATACGGTGCGGAAAACGCCCGCTTAATCGACTGCCGCGCGCAGTTGGCACATGAGGGCATTGCCGCCATCCAATGCGGCGCGTTCCACGTTTCCACCGGCGGCATCGCCTACTTCAACACCACGCCTTTGGGCCGCGCCGTTACCGGCACCATGCTCGTTTCCGCCATGAAGGAAGACGACGTGAACATCTGGGGCGACGGCAGCACCTACAAAGGCAACGACATTGAGCGTTTCTACCGCTATGGCCTCTTGACCAATCCTGCGCTGAAAATCTACAAACCTTGGCTCGACCAACAATTTATCGACGAACTCGGTGGCCGCCACGAAATGAGCGAATTTCTGATTGCCAACGGTTTCAACTACAAAATGTCGGTTGAAAAAGCCTACTCCACCGACTCCAATATGCTCGGCGCGACGCATGAAGCCAAAGATTTGGAATTCCTCAACAGCGGCATCAAAATCGTCAAACCCATCATGGGCGTTGCCTTCTGGGACGAAAACGTCGAAGTCAAACCCGAAGAAGTCAGCGTACGCTTTGAAGAAGGCGTGCCGGTTGCATTGAACGGCAAAGAATACGCCGACCCCGTCGAACTCTTCCTCGAAGCCAACCGCATCGGCGGCCGCCACGGCTTGGGTATGAGCGACCAAATCGAAAATCGCATCATCGAAGCCAAATCGCGCGGCATCTACGAAGCCCCGGGCATGGCGTTGTTCCACATCGCCTACGAACGCTTGGTAACCGGCATCCACAACGAGGACACCATCGAACAATACCGCATCAACGGCCTGCGCCTCGGCCGCCTGCTCTACCAAGGCCGCTGGTTCGACAGCCAAGCCCTCATGTTGCGCGAAACCGCCCAACGCTGGGTCGCCAAAGCCATAACCGGCGAAGTCACCCTCGAACTGCGCCGTGGCAACGACTACTCGATTCTGAACACAGAATCGCCTAACCTGACCTACCAACCCGAACGCCTGAGCATGGAAAAAGTCGAAGACGCCGCGTTCACCCCGCTCGACCGCATCGGCCAGCTCACCATGCGCAACCTCGACATCACCGACACCCGCGCCAAACTCGGCATCTACTCGCAAAGCGGCTTGTTGTCGCTGGGCGAAGGTTCGGTATTGCCGCAGTTGGGCAATAAGAAATAAGGTTTGTTACCCTGCATCATTGGCAACTTAAGGGGTCGTCTGAAAAGATGATCCCTTATAAAAGGAATCCCATGAAAGAATACAAAGTCGTCATTTATCAAGAAAACCTGCTGTCCAGCCTGTTTTTCGGCGCAGCCAAAGTCAACCCCGTCAAATTCAGCGCGTTCCTCAACAGCCAAACTCCAGAAGGTTGGCGTGTCGTAACCATGGAAAAAGACCAACGCCGTATGCTCTTATTTTTCAGACGTGAAGCCTACGTCGTCATTTTGGAGCGGGAACGTGTTTAAGCTAGGCGTTTATGCCTGTCTCGGGCTGTTCGTCGGCTGGGTGTTGCTGCTGATTCTGCAACTTTGGTTTTCTTTTATCGAGGCAGAATTATTCTTCAAAATTACCCTGACCATGGCGGGGCTGTTTGTCATCATCCTCGCTGCCTTGCTGGTGTGCAGTCAGTATTTTTCTGAAAAGAAAATGAAAGACGACGGGTTTATCAACTGATGCGGCTCCCGACAAAACCTGCATCCAAACCATAATAGGTCGTCTGAAAAACCGTTTTCAGACGACCCCACCTTTTCCTCAAATCATTTGAAATCATGAAATTCTTCACACACTTTTATCTTGAAAACCATATGTATTTCAACGACTACTTGAAATACGTCCTCATTTTCGCCGCGCTCGTCGTCCTGCTGCTCGCCGTATCGCAATACCTGCGCCACCGCATGGACACCAAATACCGCGACCTGAGCATTATTGCCCTGCTGCTGCTCATCCTCATCAGCGGCATCCAATACCTCTCATACAGCGAACGCCAAAACTTCGCCGCCGACAACTCGCGCATGGTCGGTTTTCTCAATACCCTGATTGAAAACCAAAAAGTGGAAAAGCGCGACATCAGCGTCAACAGCACGCACCTATACAACGGCATGATCGTCGGCATCAAAAACCAATACTACGAAGTCCATTTCAATCAAGACTTCTCCGCCTACACCCTGACCCCCATCAATCTGGTCAACAACAACATCGAACTTATCGACAAAGAATAACAGGACACACTCATGGAAGCATACTCCCTCCTTGCCCTCAAACTCCTTATGGGCATTTTAGGTTTGGTTTTGCAAATCAACCTTTTAGGTAAAGGCAACCTCGCCCCCACCTCCGCCATGGATCAAGTGCAAAACTATGTTCTCGGCGGCATCATCGGCGGCGTGATTTACAGCGACAGCGTCGGGCTTTTACAGTTTTTCCTCGTGCTGATTTTGTGGACGCTGTTGGTCTTGAGTCTGAAATTCATCAAAAACCACAACCGCTGGGTCAAATCCATCATTGACGGGAAGTCCGTCTGGATCATCGTCAACGGCGAAATCCAAACCGAAGAATGTATGAAAAACGGCATCAGCGCACACGACCTGATGTTTAAGCTCCGTGCCGCCGGCATCTACGAAATTGCTGCCGTCAAACGCGCCGTCATGGAGCAAAACGGGCAGCTTACCGTCATCCAATACGGCGACGAAAGCCTGCGCTACCCCCTGATTACCGACGGGCAAATCGACCATGACATCTTAGAAATCATCAAGCGCGACGACGAGTGGCTGAAGCAGGAACTTGACCGCCTCCATCTTGATGCCTCGAAAGTCTATATCGGCGAATACATAGACGGGAAATTGGTGGCACACCCTTATCCTTGATGGTGAAAGTGAAGGTTGTGTTTGGTTAGGTTTATTCGCAATAAACCTACCGTTGATCCAAAGCCCAAATAGAGTCAAAAGAAAAAAGGTCGTCTGAAAACTGATTTTCAGACGACCTTTGCGTTTCTGCGTCCTGCGTTAGAACGATTTCACCAGCGACAGACCGACTTCGTTTTGCTTGTAGCTGTACAGCCAGTCGGTGTTGCCGTGGACGCGGCGGTGTTTGTAGCTGAGGACGGGCTTGAGGCCGGCGAATTTCCAGCGGTCCGCGCCTATGTTGAGGCGGTAGGTTTGTTCTTTGTCGCGGCGGCGTTGTTCGAGGACGGCGTTTTCTTCGCGGTGGCTGCGGATGCCGAAGGTGGCGGAGGCGGAGGCGTCGAAACCGGCTTCAAATATTTTTGCGGCACCCAGCCGTGCGGAGATTTGGCGGTAGCTGTCCACATGATCTTTGGCTTTGCGCTGCTGCCAGTCTATGCCGCCGTAGAGCATGAGGTCGTTGCGCGGGAAATAGGACAGGGTGTTGTAAACGGAGAAGAGGCTGCCGTCGAGCAGGCGGGTTTTGTCGGAATAGGAGAGGTGTTTCCACTCGGCTTCGGTGTTCCACGTCCAGTTGCCTTTGTCGAGGTTCCACTCGCTGCGCACGCCGTAGGCGCGGTTGAGGGTTTTGCCGCCGCTGCCGTTCCATTCGACGAGCGGGGCGAGGGCGAAGGTGTGGCGGTGGTTTTCAAACTGGTAGCCTGCGCTGAGGTTGAGCGTGTGTTCGTTGAAGTCTTTATGGTCGTGGTAGAAGCGGCCGTAGCCGAGCGCGCGGGCGGCGATGCCGTGGTGTCCTTTAATCTGCCAGCGGCGGACGGCGGCGGCTTCGTATTTGATGCCGTTGGCGGAAATGGGCTGGTCGCCTGAAAATTCTTCCCAGCATTCGCCGTCGATTTCGGTTTTGCACCACACTTTGCCGCTGGCTTCGTTGATGTTGCTGTTGTGGACGGCGCCGACGGAAAGGCTGCCCTGCCAGCTTTGGCGTTGGTTTAGAGAGTCGCGAAAATGGCCGATGTTTTCTTTGACGGCTTCGGGCAGGTCTTCGTTTTGAAGGCGCATGAATTCGGAAGTGGCTTCGCGGTTCAGACGACCTTCAAAGAGCAGGCGGGCGTAATCGAGCCGTCCGCGCGTGAAGTCGGGATGGCGTTGCAGCAGGGTTTCGTAGTCTTGTTTGGCATCTTTCCACCTGCCTTCGCCGCGGGCGAGCGAGGCGCGGGCAAAGAGGGCGATGTCGGGGTCGTATTCGGTTTGCTGGGTATAACGTTCAAGCAGCGGGCGCACGGTTTGCCAGTCGCTGTGATTGACGGCGTTAAACAGGGCTTCGCCTTGGTCGGCTTCGGGATCGGTTTCGGCTGTCTGCCCGATGTGTTCGGCGGGAATGTCGAGGCGGTATTCGCGCACTTTTTGTTCCTGTTCCTGCATGGTTTGGCGGGTATCCTGCCACAGGCGTTGCGCGGTGCGGTCGTCTGAAAAGTCAGAACGGGGTGCGGCAAGGACGGGGGCGGCGAGAAAGAGGATAAGGCAGGCAGACGGTTTGTACATGGTGTCGGCTTTCCGGTCGGCGGGTTTCAGACGACCTTGAGAAGGTTGGCGGGCTGGTGTTTAAAAAAGCCTGCGTGAAGCAGGCTTTATTTTACTTAACTCATTTTACTTAACTAGGGATTTTAGCGTTTCACACCGCCGAATGCCGTATCCAAGTTGCGGTCGGTTTTAAACTTGGCAACACCGGCCAGCGCGCTTGCGTTGTGACCGAAGAAGTGGCCTTCGGTTTTACCGAAGTGGCCGTTGGCGCGGGCGTAGCCTTCAAACGATGCGCTGGACGGTTTGATGCGGGAATGGATGTCCATCTGTACAGCGTTGTTTTTCATAGAACCTGCCAAGACGCGTTGACCGAAGTCTGCGCGCAAAGTACCGACCATCGGGTTGTTGCCGGTGTAGTTGTTGATACCTTTGACGGCGTAGTTTGCTACACCGGATACCGGCATAGAGGTAGCGCGTTTGTCGCCAGAGTAGAAAACGCCGCGGTTGGTGCCTTTGGCGTATTCTTTACCGACCCACTCGCCGTAGTACACTTCCGAGCCGCCGCTCTTGATGGTGTTGAACGCATAGCGGCCGAGGTTTTGACGGGTGTGTGCGTCGTTAACCTGTACGGTTTTCACGCCGTTGCGGTCTACATTGCCGGGCATGCGGTTGACGTTGGTGTAGTGCACGCCCGAACGGTAGGCAGCGTGTTTCATCACTTTTTCGCCTTCGGCTTCAGAGGCGGGTTTGCCCCATTTTTTGCCGTATTTGTGGTTTTGGTAACCGTAATCAAATGGATTGTAGGCATTGTTGGCGGCAAATACGCCTGCGCTGAACAAAACAGCCAAAACAGCAGCGGTGGTTTTTTGCAGATTCAGTTTCATGATACGCTCCTTAAGGGGAAAAACGATGTTTGGGAAAATAATGTTCCGTCCGTGTCAGTGTGAGCAGACTATCGTTATGTGAGGAGACTTATTTTTCTTTTTTCTGAACATCATTCTAGGCTGGGAGTGTTAGAGGAGAATTAGCGGATGTTTTGGAGAACGTTGGAATGAGATAAGAATAGGATAAGAATGTTTGTTTTTAGTTAAGAAGTATAGTAACCGCGGCTGGTGTTGCCGCACGCTGCAATTTAATCTGTCCTTATTGAGATGTTTTGGTGATGGATTAATTGAAATGATTCATAAAGAAGGGGAAAGGTCGTCTGAACATTTCTTTCGGCAGAACCCGTAGAATTTGTTTCAGACGACTTTTTAAATTGAGAAATAATATCTAGGAAATAGGCAAAAAAATAACCGCCAAAGGCGGTTTGTTTTGGTGGCCAGAGGCGGAATCGAACCGCCGACACACGGATTTTCAATCCGTTGCTCTACCAACTGAGCTATCTGGCCTTCGCTGTTTCGTTGCGAGATGTGCATTAAACCAAAAACGGCGTTTTAACGCAAGGTTTATTTCGATGCGCCATATATTATTTTTATAAACATATGTTTTATATTGGATTAAAAAGCAGCGTATTTGGCAGGTTTTGCCCATTTTTCGCAGCCTTTCCTATAAATAGGCAATACGATAAAATACGCGCTGTCTGAAACACCATCATGAAGGAAGCCGCCATGACCCGTATGGTTCACTGCGTCAAACTCGGCAAAGAGGCCGAAGGTATGAAATTCCCGCCACTGCCCAACGAGCTGGGCAAGCGTATTTTTGAAAATGTGTCCCAAGAGGCTTGGAATGCGTGGACGCGCCATCAAACCATGCTGATTAACGAAAACCGCCTGAGCCTTGCCGACCCGCGCGCGCGCGAATATTTGGCGCAGCAGATGGAGCAGTATTTCTTCGGAGACGGCGCGGATGCTGTTCAGGGTTATGTCCCTCCGCAAGAATAAGCGCAAGCTGTTTTGAATGACAAAGGTCGTCTGAAACCGAAGTTGGTTTTCAGACGACCTTTTTCTGTTTGACGGGCAATTATGCGCCGAACACTTTCAAACGGTTTTCCACCGGTTCGAAGGTTTTTTCACCGGCAGGCGCTTCGATGCCGCCGATAACCATTTGCGCGCGCAGAAGCCAGCTTTCGGGCAGGTTCCATTCTTTGGCGATGGCGGCGTCGGGCAGCGGGTTGTAGTGTTGCAGGTTCGCGCCCACGCCGGCGGCGGCAAGCGTTGTCCAGACGGCGTATTGCGTCATTGCGTTCGCATGGTCCGCCCAAACGGGGAAGTTGGCGGCATAAGAAGGGAACTGCTCTTGCAGGCCTTTGACGACGTTTTGGTCTTCGAAGAACAAAATGGTCGCCGCGCCTGCTTTGAACAGGTTTAATTTTTGCGCGGTCGGCTCGAATTGTTCGGCAGGCACGATGGCGCGCAAAGCGTCTTCAACAAATTGCCACACTTTGCCGTGTTCTTTGCCGAAGAGGACGACGACGCGGGTGGATTGCGAGTTGAAGGAAGAAGGTGTGTGTAAGACGGCATGTTTGACGATTTCGCTGATTTCTTCGTTGCTGATGGGCAGGTTTTTATTCAGCGCGTAAATGGAACGGCGGGTTTCTGCCGCTTGTTGCAAGGTTTGATAAGTCATGTTGTTTTTCCTTTGATTGATGTTGAATCGGTTGGCGGGTTTAGAAATCTATTCGTAAAACCCGCTTTGTTTGTTTTCAGACGACCTTTGGGTCTATCAGGATTTGTTTTTGCCGAACAGGTTGTCCAATGCCAATGAGCCGCCGCCGGCTGCTGCCAGATAGAGGAACACGAAGCAGAACAATACTGCCGATTCGCCGCCGTTGGCAAGCGGGAACAGCGCCGAACCTTGGGAGGCGTGTGCCATGAAATAGGCAGCCGCCATCTGGCCGGACAGGATGAAGGCGGCGGGACGGGTGAACAGTCCGAGAATCAACAGGATGCCGCCGGCGATTTCCAAAATGCCTGCCACCAACATCAAGCCTTCGGGCGAGCCGCTGCCCATGGATGTCGGGAAGCCGAAGAATTTCGACGTACCGTGCAGGAGGAAGAGGTAGGCGGTTACGATACGCAAAACGGACAATAAAATGGGTTGGATACGGGCGCAGGTTGCAGACATGGGGTTCTCCTTATCAAAAATGCGGGGGTTAAATGAAAACTAATCTTATCTGTGCAGTATAGATAATTACTGCCGGTAGATATATACTTCTTTTATTGATACAACGTTTCCCTAAAAGAAAACATGGATACCCTGTTCAGCCTCAAAGTTTTCCGCCAGGTCGTCCAAAGCGGCAGCTTCACCCGCGCCGCCGAGCAGCTTGATATTTCCACCGCGATGGCGAGCAAACACGTCAGCCATCTGGAAAATTCGATTAAGGCCAAGCTGCTGCACCGCAACAGCCGCAACCTCCACCTGACCGAAGCGGGCGAAGAATACTACCGCCAATGCAGCTACGCGCTCGATACGCTCGACACCGCCGCGCAAAAGGCGGCAGGCGGGGCGGACACGCCGCAGGGCATGTTGCGCGTGACCATGCCGCTTTGGTTTGCGGGCAATTTAATCGGCACTTGGCTGGCGGAATACCGCGAACGCTATCCCGAAGTCACGCTCGATTTAGTGCTCGACAACCGCCACGTCGATTTGATTGCCGAAGGCTTCGACCTCGCCTTGCGCGTGGCAAAAACCCTGTCGCCCTCGCTTATCGTCAAGCCGCTGGCGCAAATCCAATTCGTCCTGCTTGCCTCGCCCGAATATCTGGCGAAACACGGCAAGCCGCAAACGCCCGAAGAGGTCATGCGCCATCCCGCCATCCTGCCGACCTACACCGACCAGCGCAATTTGGAAATCACCCATCGGGAAACGGGCGAAAAAAGTATTCTGACGCTCAATCCGGTGATTCAAAGCGACAATACGCTGATGATACGCGAATTGGTCAGGGCGGGCGCGGGCATCGCCTATCAGCCGCTGTGGTCTGCCAGACAGGATTTGAAGGAAGGCAGGTTGGTCAGCCTGCTGCCAGAATATCGGGTGCGGACCGAGCAATTAAACGCGGTTTATGTGGACAGGGCGTTTTTGAGCGCGAAGGTGCGCAGTTTTATCGATTTTCTGAACGAGAAGATTTCAGCGGAAGGGGAATGAGGATTGGGGATGAAGGTTGGCAAAAGGTCGTCTGAAAACGGGAAAGCGGTTTGAACTGGCCCCCAAATCTTGGACACT
>NZ_KV789555.1:0-12634 GCF_001807625.1 Neisseria sp. HMSC03D10 | reverse complement strand
TGTACCATTTTGTTTTTAATTGACTATATATACAGTTACCCCAAACACACCCGCCGCCCTAGGTTTAAAAAAATTCCACATAAAACAATACGGTTACTCCTCTCCAAACCCTGTTCACAAGCAGTTTCTTAAAGTATGATAAGCCTGTCTCCGGCCAATGTTCCCGCCGGAATCAGGCTTCCAAACAAATCCAACCTCAACTCGGAGTAAACATCATGTTGACCCAGACCCAACAGGTCGATTTGACCCTGCATCATCTCAAAGAGCGCGCCTTGGCAGAATATAGCCCCAAACAGCGTGCGACCGTCGAAGCTTCCGAAGACTGGAAACAGTTTGACCGGCGTTTGAACGAGCATTTCCCCAAGCTGATGCACGAACTGGACAATGTTTACAACGACAACGAAGCCGTCCTGCCCATGCTGGAACAACTGATTGCCCAAGCATGGCAAAGCTATTCCCAACGCGACAAGTCTCTGAAAGCCATCGATGCCGCGCGTGAGAATGACCCCGATTGGATTTTGTCGAATAAACAGGTCGGCGGCGTGTGTTATGTCGATTTGTTCGCAGGCGATTTGAAAGGCTTGAAAGCCAAAATCCCTTATTTTCAAGAGCTGGGGCTGACTTATCTGCACATGATGCCGCTGTTTAAATGCCCTGAAGGCAAAAGCGACGGCGGCTATGCGGTCAGCAGCTACCGCGACGTCAATCCGGCTTTGGGTACGATAGACGACTTGCGCGATGTCATTGCCGCGCTGCACGAAGCGGGTATTTCCGCCGTCGTCGATTTCATCTTCAACCACACGTCCAACGAACACGAATGGGCGAAACGCTGCGCCGCCGGCGATCCGCTTTTCGACAATTTCTACTATATCTTCCCCGACCGCTGGATGCCCGACCAATACGACCGCACCCTACGCGAAATCTTCCCCGACCAGCATCCGGGCGGCTTCTCCCAATTGGAAGACGGACGCTGGGTATGGACGACGTTCAATTCCTTCCAATGGGATTTGAATTACAGCAATCCATGGGTATTCCGCGCCATGGCCGGCGAAATGATGTTCCTCGCCAATCTGGGCGTCGACATCCTGCGTATGGACGCCGTTGCCTTCATTTGGAAACAAATGGGTACGGATTGCGAAAACCTGCCGCAAGCCCACGCCTTAATCCGCGCGTTCAACGCCGTCATGCGCATCGCCGCACCTGCCGTGTTCTTCAAATCCGAAGCCATCGTCCACCCCGACCAAGTCGTCCAATACATCGGACAAGACGAATGCCAAATCGGCTACAACCCGCTGCAAATGGCATTGTTGTGGAACACCCTCGCCACCCGCGAAGTCAACCTGCTCCACCAAGCCCTCTCCTACCGCCACAACCTGCCCGACCATACCGCGTGGGTCAACTACGTCCGCAGCCATGACGACATCGGCTGGACGTTCGCCGACGAAGACGCATGGCAGTTCGGCATCCACGGCTACGACCACCGCCAATTCCTCAACCGCTTCTTCGTCAACCATTTCGACGGCAGCTTCGCGCGCGGCGTCCCCTTCCAATACAACCCCAATACCGGCGACTGCCGCGTCAGCGGTACTGCCGCCGCCTTGGCAGGTTTGGCGCAACACGACCCACACGCCGTTGACCGCATCAAACTCTTGTACAGCATCGCCCTGAGTACCGGCGGCCTGCCCCTGATTTATCTCGGCGACGAAGTCGGCACGCTCAACGACGACGACTGGTCAAACGACAGCAACAAGAGCGACGACAGCCGCTGGGCGCACCGTCCGCGTTACAACGCCGAGTTATACGAACAGCGCCACGACCCGTCAACCGCGGCAGGACAAATCTATCAAGGCCTGCGCCACATGATAGACATCCGCCAAAACAACCCGCGTTTGAACGGCGGCCGTCTGGTTACCTTCAACACCAACAACAAACACATCATCGGCTACATCCGCAACAACGCGCTGTTGGCGTTCGGCAACTTCAGCGAACACCCGCAAACCATCAGCGCGCACACCCTGCAAGCCATGCCCGCCCGCGCCAAAGACCTCATCAGCGGCGAAACCGTGGCATTGAATCAGGATTTGGTGCTGCGCCCCTACCAAGTGATGTGGCTCGAAATCGCCTGATGATTCAAGCAGCTTAAAAACGCAAAGGTCGTCTGAAAACCGGCATTGCCCGTTTTCAGACGACCTATTTAAAATATAAGGCATCAAACCTACCCAAGCGATGATACTTTCCCCAACATCCGCATACAATGCGCCTTTCCATACACAGCTTAAAAATAAATTCCATTAATTACAAAAAGTTGAAAAATTATTAATCAAATTTATCCATCAAGTATTGAAATTATTCGACTTTCTGATTTAGAATTCAGCGCATATATATTCAATATCCAGCAAAATACCGTCATGCAAACCGCTAAGCATTCAAACGCATTCTTCTATTGGTACCACACAAATGTGCGGTACTTTTTTGCGCTTGTCTGAAACAGACGGAAATGAACAGCAAAACAAGAGCCGCCCTGATTGAGCGGCTTTTTTTATACCCTTCATGGCCGCCAATCCCGATACACGATGCGAATAGATACCAATAAAGGAAAAGCCATGAACCTCTCTGCAAATATCCAAAGACATCCACAAACCCTTCACCGCTGCCATATGATTGTTGACGGCAACAGCCACAACACATTTTCAGACGATACCATTCCCCAAACCTCAGACCTTATCAGCGAGGCCTTGATTCCACAAATCCGCTCTCTCGCCACATTGATTGCGGCCGAACGCCACGACTTCAATTGCAACAGTCCCGCCGTGTTTACAGAAGAAGCCGACTTCTTCGCCGCACGCATCCTTATTTTGGGTGTTCGCCGCTTTCATCTCGACATCACTCTGATGCCCATGCTCAAAACCGCCAATCAGCGCGCACAAACATTTGCCAAACACCATCACCTCCCCTTCTCCCCCGCGGAAATGCACATGAGCCTGCACGCCCGCCGCCCCGACAAACTGCTTATTATGGAAACCGAACACGAAGTGAAACCTCAAGGAAATATTGTTGCCGACAGCCTTGCTTTTGCAGCCAAACTACCGAAACTCCCATTGTAAAAAAGAGCAACCTTGCTTGATAAATCCCCAAAACACACCATATGGCAGGCAGGCCACGCGCTTAGAACCATGCCGCCGACTTACATAAGACGGCATTAATGACAACCGACCAAGGAAACACACAACAATGAAAAAAATTATCGCCTTAGCCGCGCTCTCCGCTTTCGCCCTTGCCGCCTGCAAAGACAATACGCAAGCACAGCTTGAACAGCAGCAAAAACAAATCGAATCCCTGCAACAACAATTGGCACAACAAAACGGCCAGCAGGACAATACCGTTTACCAACTCACTCCCGAAGCCGTACAAGACACCATCCCTGCCGAAGCGCAAGCCAACGGCAACAATGGCCAACCCGTTACCGGCAAAGACGGACAACAATATATTTACGACCAATCCACAGGAAGCTGGCTGCTTCAAAGCCTAATCGGTACAGCCGCAGGCGCATTTATCGGTAACGCACTGGCAAACAAATTCACCCGTGCGAACAATCAAAACAGCCCGATTGCACAGCGCGCCCGTACCCATTACTACCAATCGGCCCGTCCCAACGGCCGTACCAGCCAGCAACTGAATACCCGCAGCATCCCTGCACAGCAGGCTCAACAACAACCCCGCTACCGCCAAACCACCCAACAACCTTCCAACTACCGCCGCCCGATGGGTCGAGGATTCGGTCGTCGCCGTTAAGTCGGCAACAATGACAAAAAGGTCGTCTGAAAATATTTTCAGACGACCTTTTTATTTCAAGCCAACCATTCCGGCTGACAGATTCCGTATCTCAATCTTTTTTATGTTCGATGTAAGCCTGATGCTTCGTATCCGAATCTTCACCCGTTACCGTATATTCGCCCTCAATCACATCATCATCTTGTGCTTTAGTTGAAAACGGCCGCTGCCCAAATATATTCCCATCCGTCTCCGCTTGCACAACCGGGCGACCTTTAAACGGCAACAACAGCAATAATGCCAATCCCGTCGAAATAAAGCCCGGACTCATCAGGCACACCGCTGCCACAGCATAGCGTATCGGCCACAGCATCTGATAAAGCGAAACCTTTCCTCCGCTCCGTATCGTCGCCCCTGCCAGTAAAATGCCGGAAAGACCCGTATTGCGCAGCATAAATACGCCGGATACGAAACTGACGACCATCAGCAGCAACGCCACGCTGCCGCCAAGCCAGTCGGCAACCCAGACAATCGACATGATTTCCAAAAAAATCAAAACTAAAAAACCGATACCGAAAAATTGCATAATTACTGTTCCTTAATCTCTAAGCCGAAGCGATTCTGACCAATCCGTATTTATATTCGAAGCCATAGCGGATACTAACATAAAGATAAAATCCCTGCTTTCAAGCAAGGAAAATGTGAAAAACGGTAAGTATTTCCCACCTTTTCAAACCCAAGCCGATAGATATATCGATAAGATGTTTATTATCCAAATATTTATCCGAATCCCGACAGTTTCTCCGACAAAATCCGTGCATCCTGCCGAAAATTCCTCTATAATGCCTGCTTATTCGGAATGTAGCGCAGCCCGGTAGCGCACTTCGTTCGGGACGAAGGGGTCGGAGGTTCGAATCCTCTCATTCCGACCAAATATAAAAACCTGCTTTGATTGCATGATCAAAGCAGGTTTTTTCATATCGTGGTTTTAAGTCTGAATCCTGACATTTTAATAGGGTGGAAAATGACAATGGTTTTCTAGTGTATCCAGCTATATCCCCTGTTTTGTTTTCAGACGACCTTTGTCTTTATGGTTTTCCCCTGAAAAATACAAAATTCCTAGATATTTTCACTATACTGCTTTTTGATATTCAGTTAAGAACCGTTAATCCGTTCGCGTATAATTTCAAGTTTTCTCAATAAGGCAGATGGTGTTTTATGTCTTCCAACCAACCCCGTCAAACTTGGTCCAACCGTTTGACTTATATCCTTACCGTTGCCGGCGCGACTGTCGGCTTCGGCGCGACGTGGCGTTTCCCGTATTTGGTCGGTGAAAACGGCGGCGGCGCGTATGTGTTTTTATTCTGTATCGCCATGTTTGTTATCGGTATTCCGATGATTTTGGTGGAAAACGTTATCGGACGGCGCAAAGGTGTGAACGCACTGGATGCGTTCGGCGGCTCGTTGAACGGCAAACCTGTCGCTAAAATTTGGAAACTGGTCGGCTGGATGGGCTTGCTCGGCTCGTTCGGCATTATGGCGTATTACATGGTGCTCGGCGGCTGGGTGATCAGCTATATCGTTAATATTATTAGCGGAAACCTGAATATTTCCAGCCCTGTCAGCGGCGAACTAACGAAAAGCTTCTTTACCGAACACATCGAAAACAGCCCTTGGGAAATTGCGTTCTACACTTTCTTGTTTGTCGTTGTGAACCAATGGATTTTGGTCAAAGGCGTCATCGGCGGTATTGAAAAAGCGGCGAAATACCTGATGCCGCTGCTGTTTTTGTTCCTGATTGCCATGGTCGTGCGCAACGTTACCCTGCCGGGCGCGATGGAAGGGATTACTTTCTATCTGAAGCCTGATTTCAGCAAGATTACCGCCGAACTTTTCGTCTTTGTTTTGGGGCAAGTATTTTTTGCACTGAGCTTGGGTTTCGGCGTGATGATTACCTTGTCCAGCTATTTGGATAAAAACGAAAATTTGGTGCAAACCGCAGTCATTACCGCAATTACCAATACCATCATCGCCGTACTGGCGGGCTTTATGATTTTCCCGTCGCTCTTCAGCTTCGGCGTCGCGCCCAATTCCGGTCCGACTTTGGTATTCCAAAGTTTGCCGATTGTATTCTCGAATATGTGGGCAGGACCTGTGTTCGCCGTGATTTTCTTCTCGCTGCTCCTGATTGCCGCGCTGACGACTTCGCTGACGATTTATGAAGTGTTGATTACGACGATTCAGGAAAAAACCAAAATCCGCCGTACTGCCGCGATTACGATTGTATTGGCTGCTATCTTCATCTTCGGCAACATCCCGTCCATTTTGAGCTATGGCCCGTGGAAAGACGTTTCCGTGTTCGGCAAAAATATTTTCGATGCTTTTGACTACATCAGCGGCAACATCTTGTTTATGCTGACTGCACTCGGCTCCGCGCTGTTTGTCGGTTTTGTGATGAAGGACGAAGCGAAAGACGAAT
Organism: Neisseria sp. HMSC03D10; assembly: GCF_001807625.1. Classification (NCBI taxonomy): domain Bacteria; kingdom Pseudomonadati; phylum Pseudomonadota; class Betaproteobacteria; order Neisseriales; family Neisseriaceae; genus Neisseria; species Neisseria sp. HMSC03D10. The sequence continues at coordinate 6,384 of NZ_KV789555.1, read as the reverse complement.
TGCTCTATAAAGGCAACCATACGACGGTCAATATTTGGTTTGCCTATGTGAAATACCTCGTGCCGTTGGTGATTTTGCTGATTTTTATCAGCAACCTGTTCTAAAGTCTAATTAGGACAACAAGGTCGTCTGAAAACCTTTTCAGACGACCTTGTTTTATCAGAAACGGTAAATACGGTATAATTTGAACCCAACACACATTACACCCGACGGATTGATTCCCCGTCGGTTTTCCCTTTTCAGACGACCTGTACCGAATATCAAAAATCCATCCATGACCGCAAAATCCTCTAAAACCGCATCAAAAACTAAAGCCAAAACAAACGCCAAACCGAGCACGCTCCGTCAAAGCCAAACGAAGGCGCAGACAGAGCCGAACAAGGTTTCCGAGCGTTTGAAGGCTGCCAAAGCGCTGCAAAAAAATGAAGAAAAAAAAGCGCGTCCCGAGCATGTCGTCAATCTGATTAACGACGCGCTGTGGCTCTTCGGGCTGATGGTGACGGTCTTCATTGCCATTTCCCTCGCCAGCTTCAAAATGACCGACCCCGCATGGTCGCGCAGCGTGCCGAAATCGGACGACATCGCCAATTTCGGCGGGCTGTTTGGTGCGTATGTTTCCGATGTCGGCTATTATCTTTTTGGTCTGTCGTTTTGGTGGTGGATCGCCGCTTCGTGCGTTTTCCTCTATAAAAATTTCCGCCCGCTGCAAAAGCGCGAAAACTACAAATCGTACAACCACGGCGTTGCCGCGCTGGCTTTGTTCCTGCTTTTGGTGTGCAGCCCGATTCTCGAATATTTCACCCTTCAAAATACTTTGGACGAAACCCTGCCTGTCGGTGCGGGCGGTTTGGTCGGCGCTTTGGCTGGTTCGGGCTTGGCTTGGCTGCTGGGCAAATCCGGCAGCTTGCTGATTATGTGCGTCATGCTGCTGCTTTCTGTTTCCTTGCTGGCGCAAGTGTCTTGGCTGGAAGTGATGGCAAAAACAGGACGCAATACCGAAAGCCTGTTTTCAGGCATTTGGGGTCGTCTGAAAAAGGCATTGGGCAGACGCAAGGACGACGGCTCGACCGCCGAAGCCTTGGAAACGGAAAACACCCGCCGCATGGTGAAAGAAGCCAAAAACATCACCGCCACGCCCGTTGCCCCGCTTGCAGGCAGCACCAGCAACCGCAAATCCGTCGCGGTCTCCGTCGCGCCGCCGCCCAAAATTCAGGCTTCTTTGTTTGAAGACAACGAGCCGCAACAAACAGGCGAATACCACAAACCCGGCATGAACCTGCTGCGCCTGCCCAACGGCGAACCCGTCAGCATCAATCCTGCCGAATTAGAGCGCACTGCCGAATTGATTGAATCCAAGCTGGCAGAATTCGGCATCGGCGTGCAAGTCGTTTCCGCCACTTCCGGCCCTGTGATTACTCGTTATGAAATCGAACCCGCGCAAGGCATAAAAGGCAGCCAAATCGTTGCCCTGTCTAAAGATTTGGCGCGTTCCATGTCGCTGCAATCCGTGCGCATCGTGGAAACCATCGCGGGCAAAAACACGATGGGTATCGAGTTGCCCAACGAAAAACGCCAAGACGTGATGTTGAGCGAAATCTTGTCTTCGCCCGTGTTTACTGAAGCCAAATCCAAGCTGACCGTCGCGTTGGGTAAAGACATTTCCGGTACGCCCGTGGTCGGCGATTTGGCAAAAATGCCGCACCTTTTGGTCGCCGGTATGACCGGTTCGGGCAAATCCGTCGGCGTGAACGGCATGATTATGTCCATGCTTTTCAAAGCCACGCCCGACGAAGTCCGCTTCATCATGATTGACCCGAAAATGCTCGAATTGAGCATTTACGACGGCATTCCGCACTTGCTCTGCCCGGTCGTTACCGATATGCGCGAAGCAGGGCAGGCGTTGAACTGGTGTGTCGCCGAAATGGAAAAACGCTACCGTCTGCTTTCCCACGCCGGCGTGCGCAACTTGGAAGGCTTCAACCAAAAAGTCGAAGCCGCCAAAGCATCGGGCAAACCCATGCCCAACCCGTTCAGCCTGAATCCGGACGATCCCGAGCCGCTGGAAAAACTGCCGATGATTGTGGTCGTTATCGACGAGTTGGCAGACCTGATGATGACCGAACGCAAAGCCGTCGAGCAACAAATCGCCCGCCTCGCCCAAAAAGCGCGTGCCGCCGGTATCCATATGATTGTCGCGACCCAACGACCGAGCGTCGATGTCGTCACCGGCTTGATTAAAGCGAATATCCCGACGCGCATGGCGTTTACCGTACAAAGCAAAATCGACAGCCGTACCATCCTCGACCAAATGGGCGCGGACGAATTGCTGAAATACGGCGACTCCCTGTTCCTGCAACCGGGCAGCGCCGAGCCGACCCGCCTGCAAGGCGCGTTTGTTTCAGACGACGAGGTGCATCAAGTCGTCAACTACGTCAAATCGCAAGCCCCCGCCGACTATGTCGAAGGTTTGCTCAGCGGTGAAGCCGCGCTGGAAACCACCAACATCGTCAATCCGAATGCAGGCAGCGACGAACTGTTCGACCAAGCCGTCGCCTACATTTTGGAAAGCAAAAAAACTTCCATCTCCTCCCTGCAACGCCAGTTGCGCATCGGCTACAACCGCGCCGCCAATCTGATGGAAGCGCTTGAAAACGCCGGTGTCGTTTCCCCCGCAGACATCAACGGCAGCCGCAGGATTTTGGCGCAAAAAGACCAGTTGTAATCCTTGTAATTACCAAAGGTCGTCTGAAAACCGAAATATCGGTTTCAGACGGCCTTTTTATTAAACATAAGTAAATCTACCATTCACCCTTAAGAAATGATTCTCATCCTTTCCTATGTTAAGATAAACATCTTCATAACCTCACACAAAGGACAAGAATCATGAAAAAAATCATCTTCGCCGCACTCGCAGCAGCAGCCATCGGTACAGCCTCCGCCGCCACCTACAAAGTGGACGAATACCACGCCAACGCCCGTTTCGCCATCGACCACTTCAACACCAGCACCAACGTCGGCGGTTTTTACGGTCTGACCGGTTCCGTCGATTTCGACCAAGCCAAACGCACCGGCAAAATCGACATCACCATCCCCGTCGCCAACCTGCAAAGCGGTTCGCAACACTTCACCGACCACCTGAAATCCGCCGACATCTTCGACGCCGCCAAATACCCGAACATCCGCTTCGTTTCCACCAAATTCAACTTCAACGGCAAAAAACTGCTCTCCGTTGACGGCAACCTGACCATGCACGGCAAAACCGCCCCCGTCAAACTCAAAGCCGAAAAATTCAACTGCTACCAAAGCCCGATGGCGAAAACCGAAGTTTGCGGCGGCGACTTCAGCACCACCATCGACCGCACCAAATGGGGCGTGGACTATCTGGTTGATGCAGGCATGACCAAAAACGTCCGCATCGACATCCAAATCGAAGCAGCCAAACAATAAGCCACTGCGCAACACATAAGGTCGTCTGAAAACGAAGTTTACTGTATCCGTTTTCAGACGACCTTAAAATATTTCACAACGCCTTTTAGAGATTTCACATAAAATCCGCGATAATAACGTTTAATTTTCACACTACGAGAAACACTCAAATGAACAAAACCCTCAAACTCACTTTCGCCGCCCTTGCCCTTGTCGCAGCCTTCAACGCCCAAGCCGAGACACGCGCCGTCATCGAAACCAATATGGGCAACATCAGCCTGTCGCTCGACGAAACCAAAGCACCCAAAACCGTCGCCAACTTCGTCAGCTACGCCCGCAAAGGCTTTTACGACAACACCGTCTTCCACCGCGTTATCGACGGCTTCATGATCCAAGGCGGCGGCTTTACCCCGGACCTTGCCCCAAAAGCCACGGACAAAGCCGTCATCAACGAAGCGGACAACGGCTTAAAAAACACTGTCGGCACCATCGCCATGGCGCGTACCGGCGATCCTAATTCCGCCACCAGCCAGTTCTTCATCAACACTGCCGACAATACATTCCTCAACTTCAAAAACAAAACCCCGCAAGGCTACGGCTATGCCGTCTTCGGCAAAGTAACCTCGGGCATGGATGTCGTACGCCAAATCAGCAAAACGCCGACTGAAACACGCGGCTTCCATCAAAACGTCCCAATCAAACCCATTATTATCAAACGTATAACCGTCACTCAATAAATATCGCGAATCCAAATAAAAAGGCCGTCTGAAAAATCGAAATAACAGAATCCTATTTTCAGACGACCTTTTTTTGTTTTAAACGGCTATACCATAAAAATTAACTCAATGACTTACAACGATTTCAAGCGGTTCCAAAACGCCCTGACCTGACCGCCATACAAATCAGCGGACGTACAATACGCAATTTCCAAACCACATTGACCTTGCGTCCCATATTTTTTAATACATTGGTTCAACGCAGTCTGATGGACGCTTTTAAAACGCGGAGAAGTAATGGCAACTACATTTTCCGCCGTCAGACCGCCTTGCGCTTTCGGATAAGCGAGCGCAATGCAGGTATTGTGAAGCGGAATAACCGACTTACACCCCGTCGCCTGCCCCTGCTGAACGCCCGAAAGTGTATCTTGTGCGCGGCAGAAAGCCTCCAATTCGGCATTTGCTTCCAGTTGCGAAGCATTTTCTTTGGTTGTTTTAAGCTGTACGGCACTGCCGCCATCCGCAGGATTCTGCCACATGACCAAGTAGCCATAAGTATCCGCCGCCCCCGCAGTACCTGCACATACGGCAAGAAGCAATGCAATAACTGTTTTTTTCATATTCATCCCTGATTACTTTATTTACATCGGCTGTTGTCATTATAAAACAAAAGAACGGCATGATATATGCCCCTTTCAGACGACCTTGTCCTGCTCGGACGGACTAAAGGTCGTCTGAAACGACTTATTCCTGCGGCTGCTTTCTGTGTTTCACACATTCTGCGGCATATTGCTCGCCCCAGCGGTGCATCGCCTCAATGACGGGCATCAATGTCTGCCCGAACGCGGTCAGCGAATACTCCACCTTCGGCGGCACCTGCGGATACGCTTCGCGATGGACAATACCGTCGTACTCCAACTCGCGCAGCTGCAACGTCAACATCCGCTGGGTAACGCCTGCCAGCAGACGCTGCAACTCGTTGAATCGTCGGGTTTCCCCGTGTAAATAATATAAAATCAACACCTTCCACTTGCCGCCGATAATATCCAAAGTATTAATGACCGGACAGCAGGCGCCGTGTGTCGGTTCTGTTTCCGCCATTATTGACCTCCGAATGACAGTATAAAAATTGTGCGTACTTGTTAATAAGTTTGTACCCCATATAATACACGCAACAAAGTATAGCAACCACGACATTATTAATTTCATTACACAAAGGTCGTCTGAAAAGGTTTCAGACGACCCCACAAGAAGGAACCTCATCATGCGCAACGTCAAACAAGTCTACCGTGCAAACAGCCAACACTGGGTCGGCGACGGCTTCCTCGTCCAACCCTTGTTCTCCCACATGGGGGACGACCGCGGCACCAACCCTTTCCTGATGCTCGACTACGCCGCACCCTATGAATTCTCCCCCAACGAAGCCCGCAGCCCGCGCGGTGTCGGCCAACACCCGCACAAAGGCTTTGAAACCGTTACCATCGCCTACCACGGCGAAGTGGCACACCGCGACTCCAGCGGCGGAGGCGGCATCATTTACGAAGGCGACGTGCAATGGATGACCGCAGGTTCGGGCATCATCCATGAAGAATTCCACTCCGAAAACTTCAGCAAACAAGGCGGACTGTTTGAAATGGTCCAACTTTGGGTCAACCTGCCCGCCAAAGACAAAAACACGCCGCCGCGCTATCAGCATCTCGCCAAAACCGGTATCCCCGTGGTTGAGTTCCCTGACGAGGCAGGCTGCCTGCGGCTGATTGCAGGAGAATATAAAGGCGTAAAAGGCGCAGCCGACACCTTCACCGAAATGAACGTCTGGGACATCGTTTTGAATGCCGGTAAAAAAGCCGTATTGGAAATACCCGAAACCCACAACCTGTCTATGGTCGTCCTGCGGGGCAACGTTACCCTAAACGGCAAAGAGCAGGCAGGCGCAGGACAATTGGTCGGCTTTGAGAAAAGCGGCGGCAACGTACACATAGAAGCCGGCAGCGAAGAAGTCAAAATCCTTTTGCTCTCCGGCGTCCCAATTGACGAACCTGTCGTCGGCTATGGCCCGTTTGTGATGAACACCGCCGAAGAAATCCGCCAAGCCATCAGCGATTTCAAAAGCGGCAAATTTGGAAGCATCGATTGAGCCTCTGCGCCGAAACAAAATAGGCTGTATCCACAGGCAGACTTCTTGTGCTGAAACGGAGATCACGCGTTTCATTATAGTGGATTAAATTTAAATCAGGACAAG
>NZ_KV789554.1:5603-6710 GCF_001807625.1 Neisseria sp. HMSC03D10 | reverse complement strand
TGTGTCCAACTTTTGGGGTGCAGTTCAAACCTCAAAATTCGGTTTTCAGACGACCTTTTGCTCAGTTCAATGTAGAAAATCCATCCTAACGCCGTCAGGCATTATTCGTAAACTTTCAACAACTCCACTTCAAACACCAACGTCGCGTTTGGCGGAATCACGCCGCCTGCGCCGCGTGCGCCGTAGCCCATTTCGGCGGGGATGGTCAGCTTGCGTTTGCCGCCTTCCTTCATGCCGCCGAAACCTTCGTCCCAGCCTTGAATGACCTGACCCACGCCCAGCGTAATCGTCAGCGGCTGACGGCGGTCAAGGCTGGAGTCGAATTTGGTGCCGTCTTCCAGCCAACCGGTGTAATGTACGGTAATTTCCTTGCCTTTCACGGCCTCTTTGCCGTGGCCTTCCTGCAAATCTTCAATAATCAAACCGCTCATGTTTTATCCTTTCATAGCGTTTTCAATCGGTTAACAATATCGGCTCTTCGATATTCCGCGCTGAAGGGTATCATAGCTGCCGTTTCCGATAAAGCAAAAGGTCGTCTGAAAACGGATGGATACGTTTTCAGACGACCTTTCAACTTATTGTCAACCGCTTGGCAATCAATTTGAGCCGTTTTGCAACGAGCGGGCATAGGTGTCGTTGTAGCCGATGTCGGTGATTTCGCGCACACCTGTGGCAGGTGCGGTGAATTTCAAGCGGTCATCATCCTTACGCATATCGTGCGCGTCGTGATATTCGACTTGAGTTAAGCCCGGAATGGGGCCGGAGTCGTTGGCATGGTTCCATTCAGGAATGCGGCTGTCGGCGAAAGATGCGGCGGCGGCAACGGCGATGAGGGAGGCGAAGAGTGCTTTTTTCATGATACTTTCCTTATGATGTTGAATATAAAAGATGAACTGCGTAGGCGTTCAAGCGATGGAAAGCATTTTATTGATTTCTTTTTGATTGATAAATATCTATTTTGTTGAAAGAATATTTACTATTGAGAAACAATATTTCCTAACCCGTTTTCAGACGACCCTCGGTCAAAACTTATCCACAATGGTACAGCGGCGTAGTCCATTCCTGTTTCACGGTTTTATAGTGGATTAACAAAAATCAGGACAAGGC
>NZ_KV789554.1:0-5583 GCF_001807625.1 Neisseria sp. HMSC03D10 | reverse complement strand
GTACTGGTTTAAAGTTAATCCACTATATTTTTTTCGTAGCGTCGCCATGCCTGTTCGTGGAAATAGAAAACGACGGTGTTGGCAAGCGGTTCGACCAGCGCGACTGCGCTTGAGATGCCGATGCTGCCGGTCAAAATATAGGCAACGCCAAACGCGGTGGCGAAATGTAAAATGGCAAAGGTCATGGTTTTAATCATGATGGTTTCCTGATATGGTGATGTCTGTATGGTTCGGATAATAACTATTCTCAACTACGCCGTATATTTTGAATATTTTATTCAAAATTAGTTTATTTAAATCATTATTTTATTTTTGATAGGTGAAATATGAATCCACTGTGCATTGCCGTCCTCGACCGCGGCACGCTTGCCGACCGTCCGTTTGATTTTGACTTTCCGCATACTTTAAGCAGCTATGGTTCGACTGAGGCGCATCAGACCGCCGAGCGCATACGGGGCGCGGACATCATCATTACCAACAAAGTCGTGATTTCCGCCGAACACATCGCCGCCAACCCGCAGCTCAAACTGATTGCGCTAGCCGCGACGGGCGTCAACAATGTTGACCTTGCTGCCGCCAAGCAAGCGGGCGTGAGCGTGTGCAACATCCGCGCTTACGGCAATGAATCCGTGGCGGAACACGCGTTTATGATGATGATTACCCTGATGCGCAACCTGCCTGCCTATCAGCGAGACGTTGCAGCAGGCTTGTGGGAAAACTCGCCGTTTTTCTGCCACCTCGGCGCACCGATGCGCGATTTAAACGGTAAAACACTGGCGATTTTCGGTCGCGGCAACATCGGACAGACGCTGGCAACTTATGCAAAGGCGTTCAAAATGAAGGTCGTGTTTGTCGAACACAAACACGCCGAAACCGTCCGCGACGGCTACGTTTCCTTTGACGAAGCCGTCCGCACTGCCGACGCGCTGTCGCTGCATTGCCCGCTCACGCCGGAAACGGCAAACATGATAGGCGAAGCCGAGTTGCAACAGATGAAGCCCGGCGCCATCCTCATCAACTGCGGGCGCGGCGGCTTGGTTGATGAAGCCGCTTTGGTTGCGGCGTTGAAATACGGCCAAATCGGCGGGGCAGGTTTTGACGTGTTAACACAAGAGCCGCCGCGCGACGGCAACCCTCTGCTGAAAGCTCGACTGCCCAACCTCATTGTCACGCCACACATTGCATGGGCAAGCCAAGAGGCCGCCAACCGTCTGTTTGACATCCTTGTGGACAACATCAACCGCTTCGTCGCAGGCAATCCGCAGAATCTGGTTTGATGCCGATAGCCCTTAGCCCTGTTGATAATTTTGTGAACAATTTAAAAGGTCGTCTGAAAATTTTCAGACGGCCTTTTGTATATTGATAGTTTTCAATGAATTAGGTTTGGTTTGATTGAATTGGGATGAGGTTCAAATTGTGGATAAGTTGTGAGCAATCCGTGGATTTCGTCAAAAACCAATGCTTTCAAACGGCAAAGGTCGTCTGAAACCAAAATTTTGGTTTTCAGACGACCTTTTCGCTGATTCAGACAAATCAAATATCGTAAGTGGTCGATGCGGTATCGCCGCCTTTGCCTGTCCAGTTGGTGTGGAAGAATTCGCCGCGCGGTTTGTCGGTGCGCTCGTAGGTGTGCGCGCCGAAGTAGTCGCGTTGGGCTTGCAGCAGGTTGGCGGGCAGGCGTTCGGTGGTGTAGCCGTCGAGGAAGGTAATCGCGGAAGCCATGCAGGGCATGGGGATGCCGCATTCGATGGCTTTGGCGACGACTCTGCGCCATGCGGGCAGGCAGTTTTCCAATACGCCTTTGAAATAGGGGTCGGAACCCAAGAACACCAAATCGGGATTGACTTCGTATGCGTCGCGGATGTTGCCCAAGAACGCGCTGCGGATGATGCAGCCTTCGCGCCACAGAAGGGCGGTGTTGCCGTAGTTCAATGCCCAATCGTTGTTTTCGCTGGCTTCGCGGATGAGCATGAAGCCTTGTGCGTAGGAGATGATTTTGGATGCCAACAGGGCTTGGCGCAGGGCTTCGACCCACGCGGCTTTGTCGCCGTCAACGGGGGTAACGGTTTTACCGAACAAGCGGCCGGTTTGAACGCGTTGATCTTTGAACGCGGATACGCAGCGGGCGAACACGGCTTCGGAAATCAGCGTCAGCGGGATGCCCAAATCGAGGGCGTTGATGCCGGTCCATTTGCCTGTGCCTTTTTGTCCGGCGGTATCGAGGATTTTTTCGACCAAAGGTTCGCCGTTTTCGTCTTTGTAGCCCAAAATCGCGGCGGTGATTTCGATCAGGTAGGAATCCAGCTCGGTTTGGTTCCATTCGCTGAAAATGCGGTGCATTTCGTCGTAGCTCAGACCCAAACCGTCTTTCATGAATTGGTAGGCTTCGCAAATCAACTGCATATCGCCGTATTCGATGCCGTTGTGCACCATTTTGACGAAATGGCCCGCGCCGTCGCGGCCGACCCAGTCGCAGCAAGGTTCGCCTTGCGGGGTTTTGGCGGCAATGGCTTGGAAAATGGGTTTGACGGCAGGCCATGCGGCTTCGTCGCCGCCGGGCATGATGGACGGGCCGTGACGCGCGCCTTCTTCGCCGCCGGAAACGCCCGCGCCGATAAAGCGGATGCCTTTTGCCGCCAGCTCGTGCGTGCGGCGGGTGGAATCGGGATAGTTGGCGTTGCCGCCGTCAATAATAATGTCGCCTTGGTCCAAAAGCGGGACAAGTTGCTCGATAAAATCGTCCACAACAGAACCTGCGCGTACCATCATCATGATTTTGCGCGGTTTTTCCAGTTTATCCACTAAATCTTGCAATGAATAGGCACCGATAATGTTGGTGCCTTTGGCTGCGCCGTTGAGAAAATCGTCTACTTTAGCAGTGGTCCGGTTGTACGCCACGACTTTGAAACCGTGATCGTTCATATTCAAAATCAAATTTTGACCCATAACGGCCAAGCCGATGACGCCGATATCGCCTTTCATTGATGGAAGCTCCATTATTAATTTAATTTATCAGCCGTAACTCTATCTGATTTACAGAGGTTTAACAATCCTTAACTATCTAATTTTTTGAAAAGATGCCTTTACGTTGCGGGCTTTGCCTGCGCGTTGGGAAACAAACTATAAATAAGATTTTAAATAATAAATGGATGATTATATTGAGTCGCGCATTTGTTTGTGTATAACTTTTATTCCTTTTTTAGTTCAATAAGTTGAATGTAGAGTTTGGATGCGGATAAACTGCCGTTTGCCTTGTTTGCAGATGTGGATAATTTTGAAATCCGGTTTGGTTTTGTGTATAACTTTCCGGCTATACACACAGCCTGCCGGTTTTATACAGGGCTCAAACGGAACTGTCCGAAGAGATAAACAGTCCAATCGGTTTTCATGTTTCAGACGACCTTTTGTGTTTTTCAACCGCAGGTCTTCTGAAAAATATCTCAACGAAAAGGGAGCAGATATGAAATTTTCCTTTGGCTTAAACCTGTTGGCAGCTTTGGTTTTGGCAGCGTGCGCGCACCAGCCGATGCAGAAACCTGATGCCGCGCCTTTGCCGACGGCTGTGGATAACCATGCGCCGGAACAAGGGACGGGGCTGACCGAGCAGAAATTGATCCGCGCCAAGCATTATATGGCGGCGTCTGCCAATCCGTTGGCGACCGAGGCGGGATACGAGGTTTTGAAACGCGGCGGTAGCGCGATAGATGCGATGATCGCCATGCAGACCACGCTGGGACTGACCGAGCCGCAGTCTTCCGGTTTGGGCGGCGGTGCGTTTTTGGTGTATTGGGACAATAAGGCGAAAAAACTGACGACGTTTGATGCCCGAGAAACGGCGCCGAAAGCGGCAACGCCGGCGCTTTTCTTGGATGAAAACGGCAAGCCGATGGGCTTTATGAACGCAGTGGTCGGCGGCCGTTCGGTCGGCGTGCCGGGGATTCCGAAGCTGCTGGAAGATGTCCACAAGCGTTACGGCAAATTGCCTTGGGCAAGCCTGTTTGACAAACCGATTGCTTTGGCGGAACAAGGCTTTACCGTTTCACCGCGCATGGCGAAATCCATCGAGCAAAATTTGGAGCCTTTGAAACGTTATCCGCAAACCGCCGCGTATTTCCTGCCCGACGGCAAGCCTTTGGCAGCGGGAACGGTGTTGAAAAACCCTGAATTTGCCCGCTCCGTGCGTCTGTTGGCGGAAAAAGGCAGCGCGCCGTTTTATCAGGGGGTGCAGGCGCAGAATATTGTCCGTGCCGTTACCGGCGCTGTGGATAACCCCGGCAAAATCATCATGGCGGATTTGAAAAACTACCGCGTTATCGAGCGCGAACCGGTTTGCGCGCCGTATCGTGAATACGAAGTCTGCGGCATGGGCGCGCCAAGTTCGGGCGCGATTGCTTTGGGCGAGATTTTGGGCGTCCTGCAAAATCAGGATATGAAGGCATTAGGCGCGGAAAATATCCACAGTTGGCGCTGGATAGGAGATGCGTCGCGGATTGCGTTTGCCGACCGCGATTATTACGTCGGCGATCCCGCGTTTGTCAACGTCCCGACCCGTGCCCTGATTTCTCAGGCTTACCTGAAACCGCGTGCCGAAGAAATCCGCCAATCCGACAAGGCGTTGGAAAACATTCAGGCAGGCAAGTTCGGCAAGGCATACGCGCAGGGTATGGCGGTAGAGCTGCCGTCCACCAGCCATTTGGTGGTTGTGGATAAAGACGGCAACGTCGTGTCGATGACGACTTCGATTGAAAACGCGTTCGGTTCGGGACTGATGGCAAACGGCTATCTGCTCAACAATGAATTGACCGATTTTGCTTTCAACCCCGTCGGCGCGGACGGTAAAACGGTGGCAAACAGCGTGGCGGGCGGCAAGCGGCCGCGTTCTTCGATGGCGCCGACCATTGTGATGAAAGGCGGTAAGCCTTATCTGGCAGTCGGTTCGCCCGGCGGCAGCCGCATCATCGGTTTCGTCGCCAAAACGCTGGTGGCGCATATCGATTGGGGTATGGACATTCAGGCGGCAATCTCCCTGCCGAATATGCTCAATCGCGGCAGCCAGTATGAAATCGAGGAAAAAACCGCTGCGGCGGACAAAGCGGCAGTGTTGGAAAAACTGGGCTACAAAGTCCAAATCCGCGATTTGAATTCCGGCGTACAAGGCATTGTGATCGGCAAAGACGGTTTGCTCGGCGGTGCCGACCCGCGCCGCGAAGGTAAAGTCATGGGCGATTGATCACCAATCAGCTTGTGGATAAAAGGTCGTCTGAAAACTGAACTGCCCCCCAAAAGTTGGACATCCCCTCCAACTCACAAGGTGCAGTTTTTTTATGAGCAAATATACATTACACTTCAAATACCAAGCCGTCTCCACTACCTGCATATACGCAGCCAACAGCGTACCGCAGACCACTACGGCATTTCCCGAACCCACCTGAGACGATGGATACGCGCCTATCAGGAAGGCGGTATCGGCGCACTCGAACATCCCCAATCCAAAACCATGACCCGACACCGCAAAAAACTCTTCATCGCCGAAAACGCCTATTCAAAGCCAAAAAGCCCAACGAAAAATGGCTGACCGACGTT
>NZ_KV789553.1:0-963 GCF_001807625.1 Neisseria sp. HMSC03D10 | reverse complement strand
ATTGATTTCCCCGAAGACAAGCTGCAACTGTGGGAAGCCGATTCCTACGCCTACATCCTTTGGCTGCTGGGGCTGGCCGTATTGTCCAACCATAAAGAAAGCCTCAACCGCATCCCCGGCTGGCTTTCACCCGATTTGGACGAAAACGGAGAGTGCATCCTTGGCGGTGCGCCGCTAGTGGATGCACCGATGAAGGCATTGCTGGATTTGGTCGGATATCGGGGCAGGGTTCAGGTCAATCCCAAACCGTTTTTTCCGAAAAGCGTCTATATGCTGATACCCGACATCATCCATCCGCCCAAAAACCCCGACAACCCGTTTGAACCTTCGGGCATTCCTCGCGGCAGGCTGCTGCGGGACTATCTGAAAGGCTGGTACAAAACTAATAAGGATACTTATTGGTATGACTACCATAAAGTCAGGGATGGAGAATTGTTCTTCGGCTACTGGGCATTTGAAACCGCCATCTTTACCCTGCTGCTTCATGCAGATATGGAAGGTCAACCCTTAAAGGCAATGAGTTTTTATCCGAAGGACTATATCGAATATGCCTGCAAACACGGGTTTGCGGTATTGGACGGCATATAGGATGGCAATGGGAAAGGCCGTCTGAAAACTGAATTTCAAAGGAAAAATAATGTGTGAATTTGAAAAGAAAAAACGGGCTATTTATTTACAAGAAAAATTTTATATTGAAAATAAGAATTTTGCTGAAACAAAAATACAAGAAGATGTTTTGTCCATACAACCTCCTCAATGGATTTTGGATGATCCTTTTCAAGGTGCTCGGCGTTATCATAGAAAATTAAGTTGGACTCAAATAACTGAAGCAATGGAATATACCCAACTCCTCTATTCCGCAGGCCTTCCCATGCCCGAAGTTGTTTCCGCCACACATGATATGCTCGAACGCTTCCACAAGCATTTCGATATTGATTTCCCCGAAGACAAGCTGCAACTGTG
>NZ_KV789552.1:4825-7639 GCF_001807625.1 Neisseria sp. HMSC03D10 | reverse complement strand
CGTTTGAGGCCTTGCAGGCTTATTTCTCTCAACCTGTGATGTAAACAATGCGACGATTTCCTACAATTAAAATATCTACTTCGTCATTCTTACCCTTCCTATGCTGGAATAAACGTAGCGGCATAAGTTTACTGATTTTAATCTGTAATACCTATAAAAAAGGTCGTCTGAAAACAAAAATCCGTTTTCAGACGACCTTTTTCCATTCCAACAATCAAGCCAAGCTGACTTCCAAGTTGTCAATCAGACGTGTCGTTCCCAAGCGGGCGGCGGCGAGGACGACGAGGGCTTTGTCGCCGGTGCGTGCGACGGCGAGGCTCTCGGCATGGCGGATTTCGACGTAATCAACCACCCAGCCGGCTTCGGTCAGGCGGCGGACGGTTTCTGTTTCCAGACCGACATAATCGAGATTGCCGTTTTTGAGCTCGGCGGCGACGCGTTGCAATTCGCGGTACAGACGCGGGGCTTCGGCGCGTTCGGCTTCACTGAGGTATTGGTTGCGGCTGGAAAGCGCTAGCCCGTCGGGAGCGCGGCCGGTATCGACGGGAACGATGTCGATATTGAAATTCAGGTCTTCGACAAAGCCTTTGATAATCGCCAACTGCTGATAGTCTTTTTTGCCGAAGCAGGCGGTATCGGGTTGGACGATGTTGAACAGTTTGCTGACGACAGTAGCGACACCGCGGAAATGACCGGGGCGGAATTTGCCGCACAATTCGTTTTGGAGATTGGGCGGTTCGACGTTGAAACGTTGCTCGACATTGGGATACAGCTCTTTTTCGTCGGGCGCGAACACGACGGCTATGCCTTCGTTGGCGAGTTTGTCGGCGTCTTGCTGCAAGGTGCGCGGGTATTTGTCGAAATCCTCGCCCTGTCCGAATTGTAGGCGGTTGACGAATATGCTGACTACGACGTTGTCGGCGCGTTTTTTGGCTTCGCGAACAAGGGCGAGATGGCCTTCGTGCAGATTGCCCATAGTCGGCACAAAGGCAACGCTGCCTGCGTTTTTGCGCCATTCGCGTAATTCTTTAATGGTATGAATGATTTGCATGGTGGAAAATGTCCTTTATCTTTTTCGGGGATTGCGGCGCTCAGCCGCTATGTTTTGTCAGCCCGAAAATCACGCGCCGATTATACGCTGGGAACACGGACAAACAAAGGTCGTCTGAAATTCGGTTTTCACGATGAAAACCTTTTCAGACGACCTTTTTTCAGTTGAGGGCATCAAGCAAACGAATGTTCCGCAGCGGGGAAGGTTTTGGCTTTGACTTCATGGACATACGCTTCAACGGCGGTCTGAATGCTGTCTTTGCCCTGCATGAAATTTTTGACGAATTTTGCGGTTTTACCCGGAAAAATGCCAAGCATATCGTGCATGACCAAAACTTGTCCGTCGCAATCCACGCCCGCGCCGATGCCGATGGTCGGGCAAGAGACGGTTTCGGTTACTTTTTTCGCCAATTCCGCCGGTACACATTCCATCAATACGATGGCGGCACCCGCTTGGTCGTGTGCTTTCGCATCTGCCAACAAGGCTTCCGCCTTATCGCCCCGTCCCTGCACTTTATATCCGCCAAAGGCAAACACGGACTGCGGAGTCAAGCCGATATGGGCGCAGACGGGAATGCCGCGCATTTGCAGGAATTCGGTGGTTTCCGCCATCCAAACGCCGCCTTCGAGTTTGACCATATGCGCGCCTGCCGCCATCAGTTCGGCAGCAGCGGCAAACGCCTGTTCTTTACTCTGCTGATAAGCACCAAAAGGCAAGTCGCTGACAATCATCGCGTTTTCCGTACCGCGCGCGACGTTTCCGGTGTGGTAACACATATCGTGCAGGCTGACGGGCAGCGTGGATTTGCGCCCCTGCACGGTCATGCCCAAGGAATCGCCCACCAGCAAGACATCGACTCCGGCGTTATCCATCAACGCGGCAAAGCTGGATTCATAGGCGGTCAGCATGGCGATTTTTTCGCCTTCTGCCTTCATCTTTTGCAGTGTGTTCACAGTAATCATTAGAATGTGTTCCGCCTTTTTCAGACGACCTTTTAGATTAAAACGGGCTATTATAGTGAAATGCCTGCCGCCCTGCCACCCGAACGGCAAACGCAAAACAGCCCGACTGCTTTCACAATCGGGCTGTTTGATTGGTGCCGGCACCAAGAGTCGAACTCGGGACCCCCTGATTACAAGTCAGGTGCTCTACCAACTGAGCTATACCGGCTTACTGAAATACCTTGCGGCACCTTCAGCGATAAACTGGTGCCGGCACCAAGAGTCGAACTCGGGACCCCCTGATTACAAGTCAGGTGCTCTACCAACTGAGCTATACCGGCAAAGAAGTCGAATTATGCCGTTAACTGCCCCACTTGGCAATAGCTTACTGCCCACAAAGTAAATTTTTATAAAAAATATCTGATTTAAAAAGAAATTTATTTCAAGCGTAATGATTACCCCATATATAAACCAAGCCGCTCAAGCATATAGCCGAAAGGTCGTCTGAAAAACACCCGCACAAAAAGCATTTCAGACGACACTTGTAAGCCGCCGCCACCTTTTGCACTTTGTTACATTAACTTTTGCACTCGGTGCGTTTTAAAAGTTGCGGCAGCTTTTGCACTATCGAATAGCAGAAAATAACAAAGCGACGGAAACGCCGCTTTGTTATTACCAGTTACAAATAATGTAACTCTTTGCCTTGACAATAATCTTGCCAGCGATAACAGCCTCGACAGCAGGCAAGAAATGTGCACCGCCGTCATGAGGCAGAGATAACGGCATAATCCCGTCTTTTTGAGCCTGTTTGTCAGCCTCATT
>NZ_KV789552.1:0-4805 GCF_001807625.1 Neisseria sp. HMSC03D10 | reverse complement strand
GTCAGCCTCATTTGGCGTGATTCCAGTATCCGCCCAAATCTGCTCTGACAACATGTACGACTCAATGTCATATACGTTTTCGCCGTACGTTGTGCGTATCCACTTGTTTAGCTCATCTTTAAGCTGATGGCGTTAGGGATGTTCTTCTTTAGACCATTCCGCCTTGTTATCAGCCCAAATAGGCAAGACAATATATCGAGGTGTATCTTTTGACTGTACAAGGGCGATACACTTTTGGATGTACCCTTTAACACGCTCTAACTCCGCCTGCCAATTGCCCCAGTTAGCGCCGTTAACACCGTTTTTACCAGTGGCAAGGACGCCAATGCCATCGATGCCGCCACTATTTTTAGGCGTACGGGATATTTATCGCCTACAACGACACTATGGGACTGGTTGTAGCGCAGGTAGATTTTGACATTTGCAGACTGCCCTACGATAGAGACTTCAATTCCGCCCAATAATGACAAAATTTTAATGCAAAATGAATGGATTCACATTTTCGCCGTAAACCAATTCTCCCTCTACAAACACATTCTGGCCTTTTGCTGGAATGGTATCGACATTAAATTTAACATCAACAGGAGACCCATCCATCGACATAAGCGCATAGGATGCCAAGCTGCCGCCTTGGGCATTGTTGATAACTGGGATGTTATCGTCTTTTGCTACTTTTATTGCGTGGTCTCCAATGCGCGCATTTGTCGAGTCGCCAAAAAAGCTGATACTGCGCTTGAGGTTGGCAAATCGATTAGCGGCTGGCTGGCTTTGCACGGCTCCATCGCTATTTGCCGGTGGGTTAGCTGACTCTCCGTTTGCATCGAAGTGGCCGCCCGCGCTGAGATACCGTTCGCCCGACTTGGAGCGAATCAGGTCGAAAATTTTGTCCTTATTAAAGCCGGGGAACTGGGTAATATGTTCGGTAATCAGGCTGTTGTTAAGATAGCAATCATTATCGACTATCGGATAGGTCGTGCTGTTCAGACCGGCCTCCGCCGTACCTTTTTCGGCCAATCCGGTACCAATGTGAGGACGCTCCTTCGTCCACCCATCAATGGGGCGGAACAGCATCTTATCTAAATCAGCCCCGCGAACGTAACCATATTTGAGATATGCTCGGGTGCGGATATTACCGCCATGAATAATGCGGTTACCATCAGACCCGTCGCACAAGTGGAATACGTCTTGCCCCATCTCCTCGACGATAAACCACGCCTTACTGAAGTCGATAGTATTAAACATAAATCGTCGAAGCGACAAACACGATTGACCACCATGCAGGGTCATCGTGATGGGATGAGGCTGACCATTAAGCTTAACGCCACGGCTGACCGTACGGTTGTCCTCTCCATAAAAATCCGGCGCATAGCCTTTATTTTTGGTCGTCGGGAACACGCCACCGCGGGAGCTTATGTATACGTTTGACGGCAGCTTGTCCAAAAACGCCTGGATCAACTGCACAATTTTTTCAGGACTTCTTCCGGCCGCTCATTGGTTTCGTACCAGCGCGTGCGCACCTTGTTTTTCAAATCCGCAGGCAGCGCGTCCTCAACGTAGTCCTGTACTTTTTTAACCGTCTCGTCTGAAGGGAGTCCGTTTTCGGATGTGATGACCACATCCACAGTCCCTAAGCCTCGGCGCAACGGGTGCACATAAGCCGCCGTAACGCCGTCAACGCTCAATGCCCAATTTTGGTAGTCGTACTTGTTGCCTCCTGCAGGCGGACGGCGCAGAATTTCCAACAGCCGCGCCAAGAGCGAGGCGTCGGTTTCACCGTCCGTACCGCCCTGAGCCGATACGGTGCAGTCAGATGACACGCCGACCGGAGCCGCCATCATCTCGGCAGCCGTTTCGCGGATGTTAGCCGCCGCTCCTGCCTCCAATGCTGTGATTCTGACCCTACCTATGCCGCTTGCGCCGATTTCACCTGCGAAACGTACCTGATACATCCGATTGCCTGCTCTGATTTGCAGTCCGGCTGAAATGCGGCTACCTGAAATGCCTGTCAATACCGCTTCGCCCGTGGCGGTGGTCGGGTTTCGGCGGTAAATACCGCGCATGGCGGCGTGCCGCTCCAAATAACCGCTGTCCGCCGTATCCGGGAAAATCTGACGCGCAATCCAGTGCTGGTGTGCATACTGCCCCGCCGCGCAGCTCGCCAAACGGCTGGTGTGGACGAAATGGTCGCTGTCCTCGCTGACGTCTGCCGACGGCCAAATACTCTTCGTATCGCGCAGTATCGCTTCGCGGATTTCCTCGAATGTCGGGGTTTTAAACACGGGTCAATTGCCTTTTAAATCGGTTTTAAATCAGGGGGACTTTATGGCTGGCTGTGTAATCAAACGTTCCTGCGGAGGTTTGGACGCGGATACGCAGTATCAGACCGCCGCTTTCTGGTTGCTCAGCCCTGACGTCTATACTGTCAGCCCTGCCGCTGTTGACGATTGGCTGTAAGGCTTCTGACGCATACTGCTCCGCCAACAGGCGGACGCGCTCCAAGTCTTTCTCACGCTGCAACAGGTGCAGCAGCGAGCCGACTGTCTTCCGCCCACCAACTCCCCAAAGGCGTCAGCAGGCGGATATAAACTGTAGAAATCAACAGTGTTGTTTACACTTTTGGCTTTTGCCTGAAGACCCGTTTGAGCAGCTATCCGGCATTGTCAAGAATGTCGATAGACACGGGAAACCCGCTCTGTTCTTGATAATGCCGGATAGCTGTCTAAGAATCATTCAAGCAAAAACAAAAGCTGTCCGCCGTAGAAAAAGTGTAAACAACGCGACGATTTCCTACATATAAACTGCGTTTTGCAGGTTGTTGGTCGTGCGGCCTGTGTAGTCGCCGCTGCTTGTGTCCAGTTGCTTGTCCATGTTGGCATTGTCCTGTTTTCAGACGGGCTATCGGAGCATAAGTGTTTCAACCCCTTAAACAAAAAGCCGTCCCTTTCGGGTGGCAATATATAAGGTCGTCTGAAAATATCGTTCCTCAATCCAACGCTGAACCGTTTTCAGACGACCTTTTGCTATAATCCGTCCGTTTCCCCACGCTCCTTTTGATATGAACACCCCAAAAGCCTTTGCCATCCTCGGCCCGACTGCCGGCGGGAAAACCGCCCTTGCCTTGAAAATCGCCGAAGCCCTGCCGGTCGAAATCATCAGCCTCGATTCCGCGCTGGTGTACCGCGATATGGACATCGGCACGGCAAAGCCGACGGCTGCCGAGCTTGATGCCGTACCGCACCACCTTATCGACATCATCCCGCCGACGGAGTCTTACAGCGCGGCGGAGTTTGTCGGCGATTGCGTGCAGCTGGCGGAGGAAATCCGCGCGCGCGGCAGGCTGCCTTTGATTGTCGGCGGCACGATGATGTATTTCCACGCGCTGACCGAAGGCTTGAACGACCTGCCCGAAGCCGATGCCGCCGTGCGCGCCCGGTTGCAGGAAGAAAAACAACAATACGGCTTGGCGCATCTGTATCAAAGCCTGCAAACCATAGACCCTGAAACCGCAGGTCGTCTGAAACCGAACGACAGCCAACGTATCGAACGCGCTTTGGAAGTGTACCGCCTGACCGGCAAGCCCTTGAGTGCGCATTTTGCCGAAAAAGCCGACTACACCCCGCCGCTCGACCTTTGCACCACCGCCCTGATTCCCGAAAACCGCGCCTTGCTGCACGAAAACATCGCCCGCCGTTTCACGCAAATGCTGGAACAAGGCTTCATCGACGAAATGCGCGCCCTGCGCCAAAAATATCCCGAGCTGACCGCCGATATGCCCTCCATGCGCTGCGTCGGCTACCGGCAGGCATGGGATTACCTCGAAGGCTTGACCGATTACGACACCTTTGTCGAAAAAGGCATCGCCGCCACCCGCCAGCTTGCCAAGCGCCAACTCACTTGGCTGCGCAAAATCCCATTGGCGCACAGCATCGACCCCTACACCGACGGCAACCACGTTCAGACGACCTTGGCACTCGTCCGCCGCCATTTCCAAATCTAAAACGCCATGCCGACCCTGTTGACCACGCCGCCCGTCGCCCCGCAAACCTTAGCCGCCCTGCAAGCCCTCGGCATCCGCAGCGTAGAGGAGCTGCACGACACCGGTTCCGTCCAAGCCTTCCTGCTACTCAAAGCCGCCGGACTGACCGTCACCCGCAGCACGCTTTGGCAACTCGAAGCCCTGCTGCTTGGCATCAAGCTGCAAGAGCTGCCGCAAACGCAGAAAACCGCTTTGGAACAAGCCCTTAAAAACCATCCGCCCGTCGCCGTTTTCCCCACGTCGTCTGAAATGGAAACCTTCATGCGCGCCGCCTTGGTGCAGGCAGAACAATCCGCCCTCATCGGCGAAATCCCTGTCGGCGCGGTCGTCGTTTCCAACAATCAAATCATCGCCGCCGCCCACAACACCTGCGTCAGCGACCACGACATTAGCCGCCACGCCGAAATCCGTGCCCTTGCCGCCGCAGGTGCCGCCCTCCAAAACTACCGCCTCGACGGCTGCGACCTCTATATCACGCTCGAACCCTGCGCCATGTGCGCCTCCGCCATCATCCAAGCCCGCGTCCGCCGCGTCATCTACGGCGCGGCAGAACCCAAAACCGGCGCCGCGGGCAGCGTAGTCAATCTGTTTGCCAATCCGCTGCTGAACAAACACACGGCAATCAAAGGCGGCATCTTGGAAGACGAATGCAAAGCCGTTTTGCAGGCGTTTTTTCAGACGAAGCGCAAACAGTATTAAGCGCAAAAAAAAGGTCGTCTGAAAACTTAAATCCAAGATTTCAGACGACGGCGGATTCGCATTTGAAGTG
>NZ_KV789551.1:58420-60848 GCF_001807625.1 Neisseria sp. HMSC03D10 | reverse complement strand
TGCAAAGGTCTCAGGTCGTCTGAAATCCCTTTTAGGATTTCAGACGACCCTTATATTTTATAGCTTCAATCATTTTTGTCTAAATGATAAATTTGGGCAACGGCTTCTACAAGATCACTGTCGGTCGAGCCTGCTTTATTGAGGGTTCGGGTAGGGGAATGGAGCAGTTTATTGGTCAGTTGGATGGAGAGGCGTTCGAGGACTTCTTCTGGGGACGTGCCTTTTGCCAGTTGTTTCATTGCATTTTCTAGTACTTGTCTGCGGGCGCGCTCGCCCTCGTCGCGAAGTGCGCGGATAAGCGGGACGCTTTGGCGGCTTTTTTGTTGTTGGATAAATTCGCCGACTTTTTCTTCAACCATGGCTTCGGCGGCTGCGGCGGCTTTTTGCCGTGATTCTTTACCGCTTTGGACGATGTTCATCATATCGTCGACGGTATAAAGATAGGCATCTCCAAGTTCGCCCACTTCTTCTTCGATGTCTCTGGGGACGGCCAAATCCAATAGGAAAACAGGCATGTTATGGCGTTGTTTCAAAGTGCGTTCAACCATGCCTTTGCCGACCAATGGAAGCTGGCTGGCGGTTGAAGAAACGACGACATCGTATTCGTGCAAAATTTCAGGCAGGTCGGTCAGCAGGTGAGGTTCGGCAGTAATGCCGAGTTTGTCGCATAATTCTTGCGCACGGGGCAGGGTGCGGTTGGCGACGGTAATCAGTTTGGGGTTTTTCGCGGCAAAGTAGGTAGCTACCAATTCAATCATTTCGCCCGCGCCGATAAATAAAACATTCAAATCGGCAATGTCGGGGAAAATTTGTTCCGCCATTTTGACCGAGGCGGATGCCATAGATACGGAATTTTCACCGACGGCGGTATCGGTACGGATTTCTTTGGCTACTGAGAAGGTTTTTTGGAACAGCGCATTGAGGTGTGAATTGATGCTTTCCTGCTCTTGGGCGATACGGACGGCATCTTTGATTTGTCCGAGGATTTGCGGTTCCCCTAATACCATGGAATCCAGCCCGCAGGCTACGCGGAAGGCGTGTCGGATGGTTTCGTTGTTGTCTAAAGTGTAGAGGTAGGGACGGATTTCTTCGACAGGGAGATTATGATATTCGGCGAGCCATTCAATAATCCGCTCTGTATTGCCGACGCAATAGAGCTCGGTACGGTTACACGTAGATAGGATAACAGCTTCGTCAGCGGCCGGACTGTGTGCCAAAGCGCGAACGGCATCGGGGAGATGCTCGGCGGCGAATGCTAATTTTTCGCGTATGCTCAGGGGCGCAGTTTGATGGTTGAGTCCGACGGCGGTGAGTTGCATGGGGAGGGTGTTTTGCGGAATGGTGTGTGTCGGGCGGTATTATAGCCCAATTCAGATATGAAATGAACGGATAAGGGGAGTGGGTAGGTGGAGGTTATCTGAAATTTTATGTGTCGGCGGTTTTAGGTTTTCAGACGACCTGTTCATCTCACAGATAAAAATGTTTGCCGTTGTTAGGGTTGTTTGCTTTCAAATCGCTCAACATCCGTTTGAAATCCAAGCCGTATTGTCCGCTTAATTTTTCCGCGCGTTTTTTCAGTTTGTCGAGGTTTTGCTCTTTCGGGCTGCTTTGGAACGCCATCACCGCCATATTGCCGTGGCTTTCGGCGGGCAGCTCCAGCACGCGGCCTTCGAAGACGTTGAGCAGGCGTTCGACGAAGCGTTGGTAGCGTTTGTCGCCGCTCCACCAGTTGGTCACGAATACGCCGTCGGGCGAGAGGGCGTTGCGGCAGTCTTGGAAGAAGGGTTCTTCCACCAGCGCGTCGATGATTTGTTCGCCGTCGAAGCCGTCTACCAGAATTACGTCGGTATTGTGGCGGAACACTTTAATGTATTCCGCGCCGTCTGCTTCGACGATTTCAAAGTTTTCCCCTTCAAACGGCAGCTCGAACAGGCTGCGGGCGACGGCGATGACCTGCGGGTTGATGTCCACGGCGGTTTGCTTAGTGTCGGACAGGTAGCTGTCTATCCAGCGTGCGAACGAGCCGCCGCCCAAGCCGATTTGGGTGATGTGTTTCGGCGTTTCTTCCGCAAACAGAAGCCAGCCCATCATCGCGCGGCTGTACGACAAAACCAGTTCGGCGGGATGGTCGAGGTTCATCGAGCTTTGGATGGTGTCGCTGCCTAGATGCAACGAGCGGATGTTGCCTTCTTCGGAAATGCCGACTTCGGGCAGGTCGGACTTGGCGGGGCGCAGGCGGCGGTAGGGGTGTCGTGGCATGATGTGGACGGATGGAGGGGAAAGGGGGTATTTTATCAGAGTGTGTGGGGGACTGTTAGTTTTTGCACAAATAATAAGTAATATAAAAAAACGCCGAAATCTTTTAAAGACGTGGATTTCGGCATTTTTGTGTTTGGAAAAAAGTTGCATCAGCTTTTTCACAAAACCG
>NZ_KV789551.1:57468-58400 GCF_001807625.1 Neisseria sp. HMSC03D10 | reverse complement strand
GTTTTAAGAGGTTTTTAAAATCAGTTCACGGAACGGCCGAACCATTCGACGCGGCCGATGATGGCGATGTCGGTATTGTCGGCTGTAAGGTCAATTTCAAAAGGGGCGTAATGGGGGTTGGCGGATGTGACTAATAATTTGCCCGGCATCCGTTGTACGCGTTTTACGAAAAGGTCGTTTCCTATGCGTAGGACGTACAGGCCGTCGCGCGGCTCGGTTTCGGTGTGGTTGATTAGGATGTTGTCGCCGTGGTTCAGGATGCCTTCCATAGAATCGCCTTTCACGGCGATTACGGAGAGTTTGTCTGTTTGCCGGGTAACGTAGTTTTCTATCCAGTAGCGGCGGAAAGCCATGCAGAATAAGGGTTTTTCATCGCTTACGGTTTGTCCATGCCCTGCTGCGGCTTCGACGCTGTACCGTGGAATAAAGACGAATTCACGCAAATCGACGGGATTGCCGAGCGTATCGACCGCGCCTGCGCCGGTATCGGATACGGGGAAGGCTCCGGCATTCTCAGAACGGGCGCGGTCAAGGTATGGCACGCCCTTGCCTGTCAGCAACCAGTTGAGGTCGCAGCCCGTAACATCTTGAATTTTTATGAGTGTTTCGGCTTTCGGCAGTCCATCTTTTGCGAATACCTTATTAAGTCCCATGTAGGACATATCTATCTTGGAGGCTATTTCTTCCAACGTCGAATCAGGCCATAAAAGCTGAAGTCTGCTTTTAAAAGTCATGTGTATCTCTCTAACAAAAAGACTAACCAAAAAACCTTCCTTTTTGGTTAGAAATAATCTCATTTAAAAACAAAAGTTTATAAAATAAGTTCCTTTTGTTTGTAAATTTACTAACCAAAAGGGTTTAAAACTATCCTTTTGGTTAGTATTATTCGTTTCACTAAGTTATATTCAATTAAAAACAAAATAGTACAATAC
>NZ_KV789551.1:57201-57448 GCF_001807625.1 Neisseria sp. HMSC03D10 | reverse complement strand
CTGCTGGGACAATGCGCCGATGGAAAGCTTCTGTGGGGGACTGTTAGTTTTTGCACAAATAATGAGTAATATAAAAAAACGCCGAAATCTTGGAAAGACGTGGATTTCGGCGTTTTTGTGTTTGAAAAAAAGTTGCATCAGCTTTTTCACAAAACCGCGCGGGAATGCGCGGTTTTTTGTTGAAAGCTGTCGGGTTTTGATAGGTTTTTAAACGGGTTTTAAGAGGTTTTTAAAATCAGTTCACGGA
>NZ_KV789551.1:5599-57181 GCF_001807625.1 Neisseria sp. HMSC03D10 | reverse complement strand
GACGTACAGGCCGTCGCGCGGCTCGGTTTCGGCGTGGTTGATTAGGATGTTTATAAAAGGCTTTAACTAGAAACTAAACATGGAACTTGTATAACAGTTCCATGTTTGAAAAAAATCTTTAATATCATACATCTAAAAAACAAAGCATCTGAAGACTATAAGCTAAACATGAAACTTGAATTTAAAAGCGGAGTTTCATGTTTAAGCCTATTTTTTCCGTTTTTTAGTCGATACTGCTGCATATGTTTTTTGCAAATCGTCATTACTTAATTCAGTCAGGCTTTCTACTGCGAAATTTTTTTCGAGGTAACTTTTCAACCAATCTTCAAGCTCAAGCTGTTTTACATTTAATTTGATATAAGCGTATTTCTTTTTTCGCCAGTCGGGATCATTGTTCTTTGATGTTGCTGTATTGCTCAACCTACCCAGCCATTTTCTGAGATAAGTTTCTGCTTTGTCGTAATCGCTCAATGCGATTAGTTTGTAACTTGGAACTTTACAGTAAGCATTCAGACTAGCCCAAATTGCACGGATTGATTTTGGCGACCGTTTGGCAATCTCTTCTGCTGCGGCAACTTGTTTAACAAGTTGTTGCAGCTTCGAAGCTTGCTCAAGCGTTATATGTTCCTTGCCGGGTTTTGAATCGACACGGGTTCTGATGACGTGATTTTGGGTATTAATTTGATGAACAACCGAACCAGATGAGGCGATAACAGCGTTACTGACGTTGCCGTTAATCTGATTCTCAACGTTTGATTTGCCAATAGCGTCGTCCAATTTTTTATTAAGGTCGTCTGAAACAGCATTTAAATTTGCCGAATGAATGCCTGTAAAGACAAATTGAATATCCACCCCTAATTGGACAGCAGCAAGTAAAAAGTCCGCAGGAATGTTGACCTGCCCGCTTTCATACAGTCTCAAACTTTCTGCACTGCATCCAGTTTGCTCAGCAAAATTCTTTCGAGAGTATCCAAGTCGGCTTCTCTCTTCAACTAAATTCAATGCTAAATCAATGCGTTCCATAAAAACACCGCAAAATAGTACCAAATATATTTGCTATACCAAATATTTTGGGTATATCATTCAGGTAACAGTTAAGGCAGGCATTAAAGCCTGTAAGGTAAGTAAGTAAGGGATTCTATCATGGAGGCATTATGCAAGCGAACGAAATCTATAAATCCTTAGAAGAAAAAAATATATCGGCAAGAATGTTGGCTTCGGCTTTAGGGGTAACTAACCAATCTGTTTCTGAGGTCATAAGAAATGGACGAGGAAGCAAAAGAATTGCGGAAGCAATCGCGAAAGTGATTCAAAAAGATTTAGTTGAAGTTTTTCCGCATTACAAGAAAACAAATTGTCGAGACAAAAAGATAGCTGAATTGAAAGAGATGCTCGGAGTGGGTTGAAATGGAATATATGGACCTCAAAAGCCTGCTTGATTTTGGGTTGCCAAATATGCCAAGAACAGTAATAGGGCTGAGAAAAAAAGCGCAAAGGGATGGTTGGCAAACGAGAAGGCGTCAAGGTAAGGGTGGTGGTGTTGAATATGCCCTACCTATTGAAATCCGAGCCGCCATCATGAAACGGCAGTCGGACGAACTGGCGGAGAGTATGCCGAAAGCCATGCCACAAATCAGACAGGAGAAAACGGCGATGTCACCTCAAGTCTTGGCGGAAGCGGCAAAGCGGCTGAACGAGAAACAACGGTCGGTGGCGGATGCGCGATGCGCGGTGGTGGCGGCGGTGTTGGGGATTAAATATCAATACGGTTGCTCTGCCAAGGCTGCGGTGGCTCAGTTTTTGGGCTTGCTAGCAGAAGGTAAATTGGACGCGGTCACGCTTGGGAACTTGGAAAAGGCCAATGACCGCAGTCGGTCGGCAAAGGTTGGCGAACGTACTTTAGACGGCTGGATTTCTGCCTACCTTAAGGCGGAAAACGCGACGGAGCGGCTGGTTGCTTTGGCTCCGAAGACGACGAAGGCGGTCAAACCGATTGAGAGCTACGGTTGGTTGCCGATGTTTATGCAGTTTCACAATATCCCGTCCGCGCCGAAACTGGCACACAGCTACCGCCGATTTGTGCAGTGGGCTGAAGCGGAAAATATGCCGGTCAATGATGTGCCTAACTTGAGTATGGTGCGGCGCGTTTGGGAAAAGCTCCCGCTGATTATGCAGGAGCGCGGCAGGAAAACGGGGGCGGCTTATAAATCGCTGCTGCCTTATGTGAAACGTGATTGGGGGGCTTTGAAGCCGAACGATGTTTGGATCGGCGACGGCCACAGTTTCAAAGCGAAAGTCGCGCATCCGGTACACGGCAGGCCGTTTAAGCCTGAAGTTACGGTGATTATCGACGGATGTACGCGGTTTGTGGTCGGATTCTCGGTTTCGTTGGCTGAAAGTTGTGTGGCGGTATCGGACGCGCTGCGTATCGGGGTCAAGCACTATGGTTTGCCGATTATCTATTACTCGGATAACGGTGGCGGTCAGACGGGTAAGACGATAGACCATGAAATCACGGGTATTACGTCCCGACTGGGTATCCGGCATGAAACGGGTATCGCGGGCAACCCGCAAGGGCGCGGCATCATCGAGCGATGGTGGAAAGACAATCTGATTGAGATGGCGCGACAGTATGAGACTTTCACGGGCAGCGGGATGGACAGCAGCACGAAGAACCTAATGTACCGCAAGATGGAAAGTGCGTTCAACGCCTTGGAAAAAGGCAAGGTGCCGACGCAGGAGCAGCAAAAATATTTGAAAAAACTGCCGAGCTGGTCGCGTTTTATCGCGGATGTGGTCAAGTGTATCGACGAATACAACAACCGCCCGCACGGCGAGCTGCCCCGACATCCTGACGGTGGGCATTATACGCCGAAGGCTTATCGGGAAATGAGGCTGGAACAGGACGGTATCGCGCCGGATATGTTGTCGACGGAAGAGCTTGCGACGATGTTTATGCCGCAAGAGGTGCGAAAAGTTCAGCGAGGTTGGCTGGATTTGTTCAACAACTCTTATTTTTCGGTCGAGCTGGCGGAGTATCACAAGGACGAGGTACGGGTCAGCTACGATTTGGACGACGCTGCCTTTGTCAATGTATTTGATATGGATGGCAAGTTCATCACGAAGGCACAAGTCAACGGCAATAGCCGCGAGGCTTTCCCGACGGCGCGTATCGACCAACTGGCGGAAAAACGCCGAAAAGGCAAAATCAAGCGGGCGGAAAATGCGATCAGGCTCGCGAATGCGGAAGTCAATCCGGCTTTGGAACAGGCTGCAGTTTGGGACGAGCTGGGAAATTTAGGCAGAAACGTCATCGAGGCGGAGTATGCGGTATTGCCGAAAACGGGAACAGACGACGAGATTGTCTTGTTTGAGGCGGATATGTAGTTAAAACGGTTTTAAAACTCTTTTAATAAGGAAAACATCATGACAAATACGGTCAACAAAGCACTGCAACAAAAACTGGTTGAATTTAAAGCCAAATCAGGGATGAATCAGACAATGCTTGCACGCGGTATCGGGGTATCTTCGGCATCTATCAGTATGTACCTGAATGATACCTACGCGGCAAAAGGCGGCAAATATGGAACTATCGAGCCGAAAATCGAAGCGTTTTTAGAGATGCAGGAAAGTAAGGCGCAACGCGAAGAGTTGGTGTTGGGGTTTGTATCGACCAAGACGACCCGCCGAATCTCTGAAGTGATGCGCGACGCACACGAGGCAGGCGACACAGTGGTGATCTACGGCCAAGCGGGTTTGGGCAAGACGCAAGCGGTCAAAAACTACTGCGAAAAGAATCCCGCCGCCATCCTGATTGAGGCTAATCCGAGCTTTACGGCTTTGGTTTTGATGCGCAAGTTGGCGGCAGCGGCGAAGGTCTCAACGGTCGGCAGCCTGAATGATTTGTTTGAGTCTGTATCTGACCGCCTGCGTGATTCGGGTCGTCTGATTGTGGTCGATGAGGCGGAAAACCTACCGTTACGCGCCCTTGAGATTATCCGCCGACTGCATGACGACACGGGCTGCGGGTTGGTTTTAAGCGGTATGCCCCGACTGGTGGCGAATCTGTGCGGTAAGCATGGCGAGCTGGTGCAACTTTATAGCCGCGTATCGGTTGCGCTGAATTTGGGCGACTCGATGCCGGATGAAGAATTGGAAGAAATTGCCAGAGCGGCGATGCCGGAAGCGGATGATGCGACGATTGAGGAACTGGTTAAACAAAGCAACGGCAATACGCGACGGATGAGTAAGTTGATGCGCGGTGCGGTACGAACGGCAAACAAAAACGGCATCAAAATGCAATCGGGCATCATCAAAAAATACTCGACATTGATTATCCGATAGGTCGTCTGAAACGGTAAGTCTTTGACAGGGCTATATATTTTTTTACCCTATGATTTTAATAAGTTATTGTTTTTAAAGGAAAACGAAAGTGCAAGTTTTGAAAAAAGTTGATTGGAAGATGTTTTCGGCGCCACGTTTTTGGCGGTGGGTGCCGGTTGGTTTGACGGTCGGGGTGTGGTGTTTTGTGGGTGGAATGGCGTTGTATGGCTGCACCCAAGAAGAACCCGAACCGGTTGCGAAAGAGCCGACGAAGGTCCAAGCGATGGACAGACAGGCGGATTTGGAAGTTTTGAAAATAGAAAGCGCCTACGAGGCAATGGGTGTGGAGCAAAAAATGGAAGGAATTGTATATGAATAAGTTTAGAAGGCCTAAACGGGGACTTAGCCGAATCAAGAAATTGGCATTGAAACGGGCAGTCGAGGAAATCCGCGCCAAATACGGCGAACGGGCGATTATGAAGGGATGGCGTGAGCCAGAAGGGAAGTAAAAATGTTAACCAAGTTAAAACCCTGCCGAGTTTGCAAACAGATGAAGCCTGAAGTGGCATTTGCTTGGACTTGGGATAAAAACGGGGGGCGGAAACGGACGCATCGATGCGCGAAATGTTGGGCGGAGCAGATGGAAAAAGAAGCTCGGGCGAATATGGAATGGCCTCGCGAAAAGCGCGGGACGGTACTTGAGTTTGGACGCCCCGCCGTCGCCCGCATAGTTTGGGGCGACAGTTGGCCTGCCGCGCCCGCCATTATGGATAACCGGTACTGGACGGCAACGGATACGCGCAAAGCGGATGTCGAATGGGCTTTGAAATTTAGGGAGCGTGTGAAATGAGCTTTAAAAGACGGAACAGCGATTGGCAGGCATGGGGACAACACCGCCGGCGAGCGACGAAGTTTATGGTGAAGCGAAACCGCGAGCAGGCAATCGCGGAATATCAGGCGCAGTTTGAAGATCAGGACGGCAAAGGTCGTCTGAAAACGGAAGGGAACGAAAAATGAACGAAAAAGATTTAATCGAATGGCTGGAAGACCGTGGGGAACTCATGGTCATGAAGAAGGACGGTGAGGGTTTCGTGATCGCCGCCCGCGCGCCGGACGGGATTTGGAAGACTGCCGAGGCGCAATCGCTGGCTCTGGCGATAACAGTATGGGAGGAGATGAGATGAATATTGCTAAACCAAATAAAGAAGACCTTGATGCAGTATGGGAGCTGGTCGCGTTTTTAAACAAGATTGAGCAGGGTTTGAATCCGATTTACCAACCTGCCGACCCAGAGGATGAAGACGATTTCGAGTATCTGAGCAATGCGCCTGCAGATGAAGTGTTTGAAGCTTTGGAATATAAGTCTGACAACGCCAATTTGCCTTGGATTATGACCGTATTGGATACCTTGCTGTCTTCGAATAACGACATTGTTGACCAAGAATCTGATGTTTTGGATTTCTCGCCGAAATTTAAACAGGCCGTAAAGGATACGGAAAGGCTGGATTTCTTAATCGAAGTCGGGTCAGCCGAATTTTCAAAAGAAAATGGTCAGAAGGCCTGTTGTAGGTTAACCGAATATGGCATTAGAGGCTATGGAGGCAATTACCGCGAAGCCTTGGATGATGTGATGAAAGAGTGGAAGGAGATGTGATGGCAAATATCGATTTGACCCAATGGGGAACGAAGCTGCAAGTCATCCCGCAGCATATCGAAGACGAGCCGACCATTTATGAAATCGAGTGCGGCAGCGATTCGGTCTTTATCACGGAAGAACACGCGTATCAGTTGCGAAATGCGCTGGTCAGAATTTTGGAGGATTGAAAATGCCTGTCGGAATGAAAATCTACTTTGCCGTCTGCGCCCTGCTCGGGCTGTCCGCCGTATTGGTTGCCCTGATGGACTTGGTCGGCGGCGGTTGCAAAGGTCGTCTGAAATGGATTTTGGCGGATATGGTCGGCTTGGCGTCGGGACTGTTTGTCTTTCTGGTCGCGCTGCTTGCCCTTTGGGGAGTCGTCAAATGAACATCAAATGCCCGAACTGCGGGGCGGTGCATAGCCTGGACAGTTTAATCAACGATGCCGACGCATCGGCGGTATTGAGGGCTGTGTTGGAAATGGATGTGGAGATGGGCAAGGCGGCGATACGTTATGTCGGCTTGTTCCGCCCCGCGAAATCGCAGCTCTCTTGGGCGCGTACCGCGAAGCTGTTGAACGAGTTGATGCCGATGATGAAAGCGCAGACGGCGGAGCGCGACGGCGTGTCCCATCCCGCCCCCGCCGAGGCTTGGCTGCACGGCTTTAACGAAACCGTCAACGCCCGCGACCAAGGTCGTCTGAAACTGCCCTTAAAGTCGCATGGTTATTTGCTGGAGATTGTGAGCCAGTGGCAGGGTTCGGGGTTGCCCTCTCCCCAGCCCTCTCCCACGGGGAGAGGGGGCGAAGGCGGCGCGCCGTCAAAACTGCGGCAAGGTGTGGCAGCCTTGGGCGAATGGGCGGGAGATGATTGGGCAAAACGGGAAATCGCGGCAGGTTTTTCGCTGCTCGCCGCGCTGAATCTACCCAACCGCCCCGCAGCGCAGGATATGCCGGTAGTCGCGGAAATTTGGTATCGGAAACTGAAGGAGACAAACGAAATCGTCTCGCCGGAGTATGACCCGATACGGATTAAGACGGGGTTTAAGGTGTTGCAGGCGGCGGAAACATGGCCGCAACCCGCCGAACTGCTCCGCAACCTGCCGCCACGGTTGATACCCAGGGCGATGTTGGCGAAGCCCGCGCCGGATAAAGTAAAAGGCCGTCTGAAAATGGCGAAAGTGAAAGAAGCTTTAAGTAAGAAAGGTAAGTGAAATGGAAAATGTATATTTTACAAGTAATAACCGAATATCGGGGATTAAGATTGTATCGGGGCTTGAGGATTTTGTGATTGAGCCGAGCGAACAAATTCTATAAAATCAACAGCCTGATTTCAATTCAGTGTGTTGAAACGTGATTGAGCCTACGGAGCAGGAGTTTGCCTAGTGGATTCAAATAGGCTTTAACCCATGATTAAAGGTCGTCTGAAAACAGTTTTGAGGCTGTTTCAGACGACCTTTTTTCATGCCCTAGATTTAGGCTGCTTTCTCTTCCTGCTCGTACACGGCGTTGTAGAAAGCGGCGGACAGCTTGTCGGCTTTCTCGGAGGCGGTTTCAATCACGGCAGACAAACCGTCTTCGATTCCTTCCATGTCCATATCCAAAACTTTCAGATGGTTGAGCGTGAACACCAGCAGATTCAGGGCTTTGAGGCTGTCTTGGTCGAAAGTCAGAGTATAGGTGGTATTCATGGCTCACACCTCCTCTTCTTTCTGTTTTCGGTCAAGTATGTTGGCGTATTCGGACAACACCAGCAGCAGGCAGCCGCATTGCTCCATCTCTTCACGCGCCATTGCTTTGCGGTCCAACAGGTTTGTGCCGATAAAATTCAAAGCGTTTGAAAGCTGGTTCAAGGCAAATTCGGTATTCATGGCTTAACCCTCCAATCCCAAAGACTGTTGTTGTGCCACCATTTTGGGCTTAGGGACATATTCCAAGAAACCCAAATCGTTGAGTTTTTTGAGACGGTAGGAAACCGCGCCGGGGGTCATGTCCAAGAGTTTGCCTATTTCGGTCAGGTTCAAGCCCATACTGTGGTAGCGCAGCAGCGCGAGCATTTCGGGCGCGGCTTGGAAATAGGCGTCTTCCAATGCATCGATGCGGTATAGCACGGCATCGGGCAGGGCTTTTGCCTGTTTCTCCATTTCGATAAAGTAGCGGCGGGCTTGGCGTCCTTTGTCGTTACGTTCAACCATGCACAGCTCTTTTGCCATATCGAGGGATAAATAATACCCCTGAACAGTTTTATCACGCTGTCCAAAGAAACCTGCTTCGGTGCGGACAATTTTGTCCACGCCGATAAAATCAAGGGCTTGTGTAAATCCGTATTCTTCAATGCGACGCTGAATCCATTTAGAAAATGGTGTTTCCACACCTAAGAACTTATGCAGGTCATGAGCATCAACCAGTGCTTGTGTTTAATTGTCCAATTGACCTGAAACAGTTGGGATGAGTTGGGTATTCATGGTATTATTACCTTTCATTTTTCGTGAATGACGAGGAAAGAGAGTTGCTGCTCTGCTTTCCACCTGTTCCCCCCGAAGCTCCAACTTCGGGGGGAATTTCATTACTGCCTAAGCAGTGTTTGCATATTAATATGTGTACACATAATTAGTCAAGCTGATTTTTGAAATCTTCGCGTATTTTTTCTTTAACCCATTGAGAAAAATCAAGATTATTGGCTATTTCTAAAATATCCCTTTCTGTTTCGCGGTTAAAAGAAACTTTTTTAATAACACGCTTGGCTTCCGCCCTTTTACGGTATTCAGCCAATTTTTCATCAACCATAGGTAAACTCCTTGATTTTTTTAGCCGTCTTTTATAAGATGGGAACTAAGGGCGGCGGCTACCGCCCTTAGCTTTCAGTTTCCTAGTAAGCCTTACCGCTTACCAATATCAGAAACAGAAAGAACAGAATTTGAAGGTAGGACTTCATTTTCTTTCTCCCGTAACAGCCCCGCTTCGGTGGGGCTTTTCCCGTATCGGGCTTCACTGCCCCGATAAATTAAATTATATATGTGTCCACATAATTAATCAAGCATTTCCCAAACATAATCAGAGAAAAAGGTCGTCTGAAACGTTTTCAGACGACCTTTTGTTGTTGTCGGGCATCAATGCCCTGCCATTTGTGCGATGTTGCGAGCATGTAAATCAAGATATGGTATTTTAGTGTGTATTTTTGGAAGAAATTTACCATATATAGTATTAAAATATTATACATTTATTTTATATAGGTTTGATTTTCTTGAAAAATAAATCCTATATGCTAATATTTGCGCTATTTAAGCGAGGTTAAAAAATGAATACCATCAAAGAATATACGACAGTCCGCGAACGGCTGCTCAATGCTGCCGATTATTTGGAAGAAGTCCGTAAAGACCGTAAGACGGGCAATATTGCGTCCGTGGAATTTGTGCCGCCGAAAATCGGGGCTCGGGGTTACGGCAAATTCAAAGTCCGTTACAAAACCTTGGTGGCGGTTGATTTATGAGCGGGGAAAAATCCGAGAATCTGCCGGTCGATGAACAGCAGAAAATGCTTCAGGAGTTTTTAGAACTTCAAAAACAGGATATTGCGGTCAAACAGAAGGAGTTGGAAAGCCGTAAGGACGAAATCCAATCTCACGAGCGCATTGCACTGGCTACCATCGAAGCGCAAAAACAGGGCGAACAGCAACATGGTGAGATTTTCAAAGAGGTACACAAACGCCGTTTGAATGCCGTGATTGCTATTGCTTTTCTGATTGCCGCCGTGCTGATTACTGCGTTATGGCGCGATAAGGACAGCGTCGCTATTGAAATTGTCAAAATCGGCGGGGCGGTAGCTTTGGGATATTTTGCAGGAATCAACAGAGGTAAAGCGCAAACCTTGGAAAAGCAACGGCGCGAAAAAGACAGTGATTAGATTGTAGTAAAAAAGGCCGTCTGAAACGTTTTCAGACGGCCTTTTTTCATGCCTATCCGTTTCGCAAAAAAAAACAGCGGCTTACTACAACATATAGTATTTTATCTGTATAATATGCGTTAATTAATCAATATATTGTGTTTTAGGGGTTTGAAATGCGCCGTGCGTTGATTGCGAAAATTAAAATCGCTCAAAAAGAGCTTGGTTTGGATGATGCGACGTATCGCGCGGTCTTGGAGCGTGTAACGGGCAAGCGGTCGTGTACCGAGTGCAGCATCCCTGAGCTGGAGCGTGTGGTCGAGGATTTGCGCCAACATGGGTTTACGCCGAAAAAGACGGCGGGACAACGGCCGAACCGCCGCGATTCTGCCGATCCGATGATGCGCAAAATCGAAGCCCTGCTGCTGGATAACGGCTGGTCTTGGAATTATGCGCACGGTACGGCGAAAAAGATGTTTAAGGTTGACCGCGTGGAATGGCTATCAGACGGCAATATGCGCAAGTTGGTGGCGGCGTTGCAGATTAGTGCGAACCGCAAGAAAAAGGAGAAAACGGGATGAGCTTAAATTGGGAGATGACGGAGCAGGATTTTGAGGATGTGAAACATCTGCTGCCGCACAGTGTGGTGGCGATGATTACGGTTATCGGGCTGGAGGCGGCGTTTCACATGGTTAAGGTTTGGGGTGGGACGAATTATCCGATTTCGAATCGCCGCCGCAATACGCATCAGAGCCGAATTTTACACGCTCAACTGGTCGAGGATATCGGCGAAGAAGCGGCGGGACGGTTGGAGCGTGCTTATGTCGGGCAGCCTTTCTTGGCAATCCCGCGCTGCTGGGACGCGATGCGCGAGCTGCGCAACCGATTTATCCGCCGCCAGTATGATGCGATGAGCGCGGAAGGTTTGAGCGATTTGTTTATTGTGCGCGAGCTGGTGTTGGCGCATAAGCTGTCAACACGAAATATCCGATACATCCTAAAAGAAGCTGACCGCGAAGCGGCGGCAAGGGCGCAGGCTGATTTGTTTGCGGCTTAGTTTTTGTTGTGCTTGTGTTGAGAGTGGACCTTTTACCCTGCCTTCGGGCAGGGATTTTTTTGCCTGTACCCGCTGAATGCAAGCCTGACGGGGCTTGGGGGTCGTCTGAAAAGGTTTAATGGGGTTTTAAAACTATCTATTTGAGGTATGTATGGCCCAGCAAAAAGAACTCCCTTGGGTGGCTGAAGCGCGAAAGTATATCGGTCTGACAGAAATCCCCGGTAAAAACCACAATCCGACCATTTTGAATTGGCTTCACGGTCTGAAAGCTTGGTGGAAAGACGACGAGACACCGTGGTGCGGCGTATTCGCAGCCCATTGCCTGCGAATCGGCGGGCGAGACATCCCGAAGGATTGGATGCGCGCCAAAGAATATGCCTTTGCCGGTAAACGGCTTACCAAGCCTGCTTACGGCTGTTTGGTCGTGTTCACTCGCCAAGGCGGCGGTCATGTTGGTTTTGTTGTCGGCAAGGACAAGGTGGGCAATCTGTTGGTTTTGGGTGGCAACCAAGGCAACCGCGTCAGCATCGCGGCATTTCCAACGCCCCGCGTGGCTGCGTATGTATGGCCGTCTGTTGGCGGTGCGCCTCTTGATCCCGCTCCTGAGCGTTACAACCTGCCATTGGGCGGTGCGGCACTGAGCAGGAGCGAGGCATGAAAAAGGCTTTGATTGCTCTGGCATTGGCGGCATTGGAACCACAGATGCGTGGATTTGAGATTAAACCTGCCCGCGTGGGCAATCTGAAACAACATCCGAGCCTGCGCTTGGGTAAATCAGGCGTGGCAGCCGCGAAACGGGCGGCGCGTAAACGCAAAGCGAGAAAGTAAGAAATATGATTGACGGTTGGGATGGTTATTAAGATGCGCATTTTCGATATTTTCAAAAACCCCGCGACAGGCGGTATTTCTCATTCAAAGCTGTGGGCAAATATCGCCTGCGCGGCAGGGACGGTTAAATTTGTGATGCTGCCCGATCCGTCGGCGGAGATTTGGGCGGTTTATTTGGGTATCGTCGGCGGCTATGCCGTAGCGCGCTCGCTGGTCAGTGTCAAACGGCAGGAGGTCGAGAATGACATTCAAACTGTTGACGAATAAATGGGTGCTGAGTGGCTTGGCTGCCATCTTAGTGCTGGTTTTGGTGGCATCGTACAAGCAAGGGTACAAGACGGCATACCAAGAACAGCAAGCAGTCATCGATAAGATGGAAAAAGACAAGTCGGAAGCCTTGAGGCTGTCGGCTCAAAACTACGCACGCGAGCTGGAGCAAGCCCGCGAAGCCGCTAAACAATCTGAAGCCAAGGCGCACGCCGTCGGCGTGGCTTTGGCGCAAAAACAGGCGGCAGTCAGTCGTCTGAAAACGGAAAACAAAAAGGAAATCGAAAATGCGCTTACTCAAGACCGCCAAAAAGCAGGCGGCGGTTGTATTGACGGCCTTGGCTCTCACAGCCTGCGCCTCTATGCCCGCGCCCTCGGCTACGGAAATTAAGGTTGTTGAAAAGGCGGTCATGCCGACACCGCCCGCTGCGTTGATGGTCGCGCCGGTACGCCCGAATCCGCCGAAAGACGGCAAAACGGCAACGCTGCTCGAACACGCCGCTGAGTTTGGTGGCTATGTTTCGGAGCTGGAAAACCAAAATCAGGCTTGGCGCGATTGGGCGGGCAATCACTCCCGTAAAGTCGGTGACTGACAAAAAAAGCCCGCGTAGGGCGCGGGCTGAGGGTGAAAGCGGATTTTATACCTCTTTTACAGGGGTGGCGGCGGTAGTGCTTTTCAGCAAATCGACTGCGTGCTGGCAGTTTTGCTTGCTGGTGTAGCCTTCGCCCTGAGCGATAATTTCATGGTTGGCTGCTTTCAAACGCCAACGGTATTCGCCTTTTGCGTCTTTATAGATTTCAAAATACATAAGGTTTCTCCTATGAATGAGTACACGTTTTCTTACCGCTTTGACGGCAAGTCCTGGTCATTGAGCATTTGGGCGGACAGCCCTGAAGAAGCCAGGGAGAAATTTCGGGCTGCACGAGAAAATGCGCAGTATGACGGCGAAGTTGTAGCAAAGATTTATACATTTGTAAATATTTCGTGGGTTAAGAAATTGTACAAGCGGATAAAATATTTAATGGGTATCAAAGAATGACCTACCGTGAATTAGTTGAACGTCAGTTGGCTGTGCGCCATGCCGATTTGGAATTGGGCTTAAGCCGTGCACGTGAACAAGAGCCGTTTGTCATCCATGTTTCCAATTTGCTGGATAAGGCAGGGTTTGAATATACGGTACGGATGAACAAGGATTTTCAGACGACCTTTAACCTTGAATATCCAAATACAAACTACGACACCTTTAAGCGTGCAGTTTGGCAGACGATTTCGGCGTATTACTGCGTTTGTAACGATGGGGATGGACTCGAAATTTCCAGCAATCGCCCTGACGGCTACTCCGTCCGTATCGTATTCGGCGATGTGCCGGTTTAAAGGGGTTTTAAATGGACTTTGAATTTGGTTTTAAAACCCTGTGGCCGATTGCGACTGCCGCATTTTGGTTTTGGGTCAACGGCATTTCAGGGCGTCTGAAAGAGGCGGACAAGCGCATTGAAGACCTGAAAGAGGAGCTGCACGTGGTCAAACTCTCCTATCACACCAAACAGGACGCCCAAGCCGACCGCAAAAATATTGCGGCGTCTTTGGAGCGCATCGAAAACAAGTTGGAAAAAGTAAACGAAAAACTGGACAGGAAAGCGGACAAATCATGAAAGACCCGATTTTAGAAGCCTTGGCGTGTATTGAAGCCAAGACTGACGAAACCTTGAAAAACCAAACCGAAATGAAAGCCGAAATTGCGCAAATTCATAAGGATACGCGCAAGGCGGCAGTCATTGCAGGCAGTGCGTCCGGAGCGATTACAGGTGGTTTGGTATCTGCCGCCATCATGACTGTTCGCGCCAAACTGGGATTTTAAAATGGCACACCCAAAAGAAACCCGCGAAAAGCTGCGCCGACTGTACGTCAGCGACGGGCAGACGCTCGAAATCGCTGCGATGATGTGCGAAATCCCGACCGCTACCGCCCGTAGTTGGAAACGTGCTGCCAAAGAGACCGGCGACGATTGGGACAAAGTGCGCGCCGCCTACACCTTGGCGGGCGGCGGCATCGAAGACTTGAGCCGTTCGCTGCTGGCGGGGTTTTTGGTGCAGTACCAGTCAACGATGACGATGTTGCAAGACACGTCGGTCGAGGAGCTGATGCCGTCCGAGCGCGCCAAACTGTTGGCGAGCTTGTCGGATGCGTTCACCAAGACCGTGGCGGCAAACGCCAAAGTAATGCCGGAAACGTCAAAACTGGCGACGGCGATTGAGGTGTTGGAATTGTTCGGCGAAGTGGTCAAGGAGCGATACCCGCAACACTTGCAGGCTTTTGTCGAGTTGGTCGAGCCGCTGGGCGTGGAAATTGAAAAGAAATACAGGTAAGGCATGAAGTCCAAAGAGTTTTTAAAGTCACTTGCCGAATATGCCGCCCAACTCCGCCAAACCATCGAGGCGGAGGCGGACGGCTTTGATGCGTCGCCCGCAGCCATTGCCGAGCGTCGGGCGAAGGTTTTAGACCCGGTTAACGGTTACGAATATTTCGTCAATACCTATTTCCCGCATTATGTCAGGTCGTCTGAAAAGTCGGAGCTGCATGAATTTCTGTTTTCCCGCCTACCCGAAATCCTACAACAGCCCGAAGGTATCAACGAAGCGGATGCCGCTCCGCGCGGTGAGGCGAAATCGACGCTGGTTACGCGCTTGTTCTCGCTTTGGACGGTCATCACCGGCGCGAAAAAATTTATTGTCATCGCGATGGACAGCATCGACCAAGCCTATCCGATGCTGGAAGCCATCAAAGCGGAATTGGAGTTTAACCCGCGTTTAAAAACCGACTTCCCCGAGATGTGCGGACAAGGGCGGGTTTGGCAGGCGGGAACGATTGTTACCGCGTCCAACGTAAAAATTCAAGTCTTCGGATCGGGTAAGAAAATGCGCGGCATGGTACATGGTGCATTCCGCCCCGACCTTGCCATCCTCGACGATATCGAAAACGACGAGATGGTGCGCAACCCCGACCAGCGCGACAAGCTGGAAATGTGGCTTAAACAAACCGTCTTGCCGTTGGGCGCGGTCGGTACCAAGTTTGACGTGATTTATATCGGCACGATTTTGCACTACG
The DNA here is from genome assembly GCF_001807625.1 of Neisseria sp. HMSC03D10. Lineage (NCBI taxonomy): Bacteria > Pseudomonadati > Pseudomonadota > Betaproteobacteria > Neisseriales > Neisseriaceae > Neisseria > Neisseria sp. HMSC03D10. The sequence goes on along the minus strand of NZ_KV789551.1, from coordinate 42,084 downwards.
ACAGCGTTTTGAGCCGCACGTTAAATAACCCGTTTTGGAGTACGCGCAAATTCAAAGCGATGAAACGCTGGCCTGACCGCATGGATTTGTGGGACAGATGGGAAGAGCTGTACCGCAACGACGGCAAAGAGGTGGCCGAGGCGTTTTATCAGGCGCACAAAGACGAGATGGAGCGCGGCGCGCAAACAAGCTGGGCGGCTCGCGGCGTACTCGCGCTGATGAAAATCCGTGCGCGTGACGGTCATGCGACGTTCGATTCGGAATATCAGAATGATCCGGTCAGCGGCGAAGACGCGCCGTTTGCGGAAAACATCAAATATTGGTCGGAGCTGCCCGACGATTTGGTGTACTACGGCGCGCTCGACCCGTCTTTGGGTAAGGCGGGTGCGGGGCGCGACCCGTCGGCGATTTTGGTCGGCGGTTATCAAAAATCGACGGGGCGGCTGTTCGTAACCGTCGCCCAAGTCAAAAAACGCCTGCCCGATTTGATTATCGAGGACGTGATCCGCATCCAAAAAGAGGCGCGGGTCAAGCCGGTGTTGTGGGTGGTCGAGACGGTGCAATTCCAGGAGTTTCTCAAGGATGAGCTGATTAAGCGCGGGGCGCGTTCGGGGGTGCATATTCCCGTGCGCGGTATCAAGCCGTCTTCGGACAAGATGTTGCGGATTGAGACTTTGCAGCCGCATATGGCCAACGGACTGATTTTGCTCAACCCCGACCAAAAGACTTTAATCAGCCAGTTGCGCCACTTTCCAAAAGCCGACCACGACGACGGCCCCGATGCGCTGCATATGCTGTGGATGGCGGCAACAACGGGCAATGTGTCAAACAGGGCGCGTGCGATTGATTTGCCTGCACCGATGTTGGAGATTTAAAAATGTGTGATGTGAGAGAACGTATAACCGCTCGTGAAAAAGAGCTGACAGAGGATGTTGAGTACCTCGAGCGTGGTTTGGATAAAGCGATTACACATCTGCAAGAGGTTGTCTCCTGCTATAAGGCTGGGCGGCTATTAAATCTACATTTTATTGTTGCTGGAATTGAAGGTTTTTTGGCGGCTCGCGGTGAAGAGTATTGATTTTAAGGTCGTCTGAAACCGTTTTCAGACGACCTTCGGAGTAAAAAATATGTTCGGATTGATTAAAAGCGCAACGCGGAAAACCGCCATCAAGACATTGACGAGCGCGACTGAAGATGCGCTGGAAAGCCTGTTTTCCAATATGGAGGGAACGGACGCGCTGCTGTCGCGCCTTGGTGTGGACAGACAGCAGGCATTGGACGCGGTGGTAAGTGATGACGAAGTGGCCGCCTGTTTGGAGGATTTGCACGCGGCGATGCTCAACAAGCCTTGGCGGATTTACGGCGAGGATTTGGGCGACGAGGATAAAGACCGCTTGTGGAAAACGCTGAAACGCCACCTGCCCGCGCTTGCCGAAATCGTATTGACGGCACGGCTGGGCGGCTATGGTGTCGGTCGGTACGTTTATCAGCCCGAACCCGACGGCTTTTTGACGATTAAACACATTAGCAACAAAAGCGGCGAATTGGCGAAATATATCCCCTACCGCGACGGTTCGCTGGTGTATCGCGGCAGCGGCGGTGAAGAAACTTGTAATACGGACGTGCTGTATCTCTTTATTGCCCATCGCGCGACATCGACCAATCCTGCGGGCGAAATGGCGGCGGCACGGCTGTATGCGCCCGTCGCGTTGCGTAAAAAAGGATTTGTCTATGCCGCGCAATTCATCACGCGCTACGCCCAGCCTTATCTGATTGCCAAAATCCAAGCCAACAGCGAGGAAGACCACAATAGCTTCATGAGCCGTTTTTACCGCTTTGTCTCCGGCGGCGCATTGAGTATCGACCGCGAGGACGATGTGATGATGCTGCAAAACAGCGCGGACGGTCAGGCATTCCGCCGTCTGGAAAACCTTGCCAATGCGCGCATCCAAAAAACGCTGCTGGGCAAAGTCAAAACCAGCGACCTTGAGACCGCCAGCCGCGCCAGTCAGGAAACCGAAGAAAACAACCGCGACGAGCGCATCGGCGCATATCTTGCCCTTTTGTCCCGCGCGGCGCAGCACTTTATCGACGCGCTTGTGATGGTCAACAACGCCTACGGCAAGCCGATTAATGCGCCCAAAGGCGTATGGTTCGAGTTTGAAGACGAAATCAAGGTCGATAAAACCCGCGCCGAACGCGACAAGATGTATATGGATACAGGGCAACTCGTACTGACCGAGACCTACTACCGCGACATCTTGGGCTTCGAGCCGGAGCATTTCGAGCTGCGCGACCCGAAAACGTCGTCTGAAAACCCTGCGCCCGCCAAATTCAGCCTGCGCCTGTCTGACGGTCTTGCCCATAATGCGCCCGATACAGCGGAGCAGGCAATCGCCCGTCCGAAGATGGAAGCGGTGTTGGGTTTGTTGGAAAGCTGCAAAGACTACGCGGAATTTGAGGCGAAGCTGTCCAAACTTGATTTGAGCCAGGGCGACAATCTCTTAATTCAGCGTTTGGTTTCAGACGGCCTTTCGGCTTGGGCTGACGGAGCGGACGATGGACGGGATTGAATACAACTTCGCAGGGCTGGTCGATAAAGCCGCTTTCGCGCATTTCAAGGCTAAGAAAATCCTGCCCGGGTTTTCGCATTACGATGTTTGGCTGTATCAACACAGCCTTGCCTTTACCGTCGCCAAGATGATGGACGCGGATATGCTTGCCGAAGTCAAAGCCGCCATTGAATCCGCGCAGCAGAACGGCACGGCGTTTGCCGATTTTAAAAAGCGTTTAAAACCGTATTTGATGGCGAAAGGCTGGTGGGGCGAGCAAGTAATGACCGACCCGCTGGACGGCGAGCCGAAATTGGTACAGCTCGGCAGTACACGTCGTCTGAAAACCATTTTCAACACCAATATGCAGACCGCCTTTGCGGCGGGGCAGTGGCAGCGGATTCAGGCAAACAAAAAAGCCTTGCCGTATTTGCGCTACAACCATTCCGCCGCCGGGCATCCGCGCGACAGCCATAAACGGTACTACGGCTTAGTCCTGCCGGTTGACCACGATATTTGGAAGGTTATCTTCCCACCCAACGGCTACGGTTGTAAATGTTCGGTGTCCGCGCTGACCCGTCGGCAGGCGGAGCGCGAGGGCATCAGCGGCGAGCCTGATGTGGATATGGTTGAGTTTACCAATCCGCGCACAGGCAAAACGGTATTGATACCCGACGACATCACGCCAAGCTTTGCACACAACCACGGCGACCGATTGGGCGCAATGGACGCGCTGTTTGGCGAACGCAACGGCGAAGAGGCACTGACCGCCATGATTGCCGGGCGCGAGGCGTGGTTGGACAAGCGGTACAGCGTGCCGTCTGATAAAGTGGCGGTGTTGGCTTTGTCAGATAAGGTGTCGGAAAAAGAAGTGCGCAGGCTGACAAAAGAGCAGTCTGCCAACAATACCAAAGACCACGAAGCGAGAGCTGCGGCAGCGTGGCAGGCTGAAACGGGCGACAGGCTGGAAGTGTTCGATTTGCCCGTGGAGAAGGGTAAGGGTCAAGCCGATTATCTGATTGTTTCAGACGACCTGCCCCGCGAGGAATGGGCAAAACTGGATTTTATGTTTACCGAAAATCCCGACAGTGCGGAATTGATGAACCGTTATTTTGCACACACCGCCGGGGCGTGGAATACTAAGGTCGATAAGATTCAGGAACATTTTGATAAAGCCGATATTGTCCCGCTTGATTTGCGCCATTTGAATGCGGCAAACCGGCATAAATTGTTGCAGTATGTGTTATCATTGCCAAAAGAACAGCGGGATAAAGTCCGCTTATTGGTAAAAATATCGGAGTAAGTCATGCCGTCTGAACTGTATGTCAGCCGCGAAGTAAAAGTATTTTTAGGCGGGAAAACCGCCCCGTCCGAATTGTTGGGCTATCTGTATCCGCGCCTTGCCGAAATCGACAAGGAGGCAGCCGAGCAAATGCAGGGCGAGTTTTCGGGCTGCGTATTTTCGATTGCGGATTTGTCCGCTGCGGCATTCGCCCGTGTGCGCGGATGGATACTTGAGGCTGCTGAAAAGTCCGAGTGGATTAAGCCGTACAAGTCCGATTTAAAAGCCGCGCTTGAAGCTGATCCGAGATTTAAACCTGTATAACCCGAAGGTCGTCTGAAACCGTTTCAGACGACTTTTTTCATAACCGCCCAAATTTCGCGTTTAAGCGCGTTTTATCGGTCGGGATAGGCAAAGATATGTCCGAGAGTTTAAATGCAATCTGACGCAGCCCTAAAAGCCCTCTGAAAACGTTTTTGAAACCGCCGCCGTCTGCATTTTTGGATATGTCCCAAATTTGCGATTTTAGGCGGGTCGGATGCTAAAGACAGGCAAACCCCCGCCAGAGTCTTAAAAATCAATCTGACGCGATTCTAAAGCGGTTTTAAAGTGGGTATTTTTATATTTTGCGCGTAAGGATTTTCAAAGGTCGTCTGAAAACCAAATACGGTTTCAGGCGGCCTTTTTCATTTCAGGCGGCAAAGTGAAGTCATGCCGCCGTCTGTTTGCCGTCATGCGTTGCACAATGGCGGCTATGAATACGAAAACATCACCCCTCAATATCAAATTGTCCGCCGCGCTGCCGGTTGCCTTGGCGACCCGTGCGGATGATGTGCGCACCTTTAAGGGCGTCGCCAATTCGGGCAAGCCGTTCGGCTACGGCGGTTATCAGGCCGTCGTCGATTTGGCGGAGCTGTCGCACAAAGCGTCCGTCCCCGTCCTGTTGGAGCATTCGACGCTGAAAATGGCGGGCGTGTGCAGCCTGTCGGTAACGGCGGACGGTCTGATTGCCGAGGGCAGCCTGTTGTCCAACGAGTTTGGCACGCAGATCGCCGAAGCAGCCGACCAAGGCTTCCCCTGGGAAATGTCGGTTTACGCGCAGGCGGAATCCTACGAGGAGCTGGCGGCGGGCGCGGTATTGTCCGTCAACGGCAATGAAGTAACGGGGCCTGCGGTGATTTTGCGCCGCTGCACCATCCGCGAGGTGTCGTTTACCGCCGTCGGCGTGGACAGTGAGACGGAGGCGGTGGTGTTGTCGGACGGCAGCCCCTTGCCGGATATTTTTAAACAACCTTTGGAGTTATCCATGACCCCAGACGAGAAGAAAGCGTTTGACGACCTGAAAGCGGAAGTCGATACGCTCAAGGCTGAAAAAGCCGAAGCCGAGAAAAAGCTGAAAGAAGCCGAAGCGGCTGCCAAGAAAAACCAAGTCAAGGCGAAATTGTCCGCCGCAGGCTTCAAGGAAAGCGAAGACGGCAAATTTGAAGGCTTGTCCGATGCAACCATGACCGTGCTTTTGTCTGCCGACATCGAAGCGGCAGAAGCCATGATTGCCGATTTGACGCCGAAAGCCGCCCAGTCTGCCGTACCGCCCGCGCTGTTGAGCGAAGGCGCAGGCAAAGGCGAATCCGAACACACCGGCGAAGCGGAGGGCAAGTTCTCCGTCGCCAGCCACAAAGGCTTATTGGGAGGCTCTTATGTCTAAAGTCAAAACCGAAATCTTAGGCCCTGCTATTTCCGACTTTTTGAAATACGAGGCGACGCCGCAGACCCGCGTTGCCGTTGCCGCCGATGCCGGCACAAAGGCAGGCAAGTTTGTCGAGTACCCGCTGCGCGGCAAAAAGCTGCTTGCGTTGACCGATGAAGCCGACGGCAAAGTCGTCGTACAGCCGCTCAACTGCATCATCGACCTGTCAAAAGTTGCCGATGCGGACGTCAAAGCAGCAACTACCGGCAAAACCTTGGCTGCATTGCAAAAAGAAGGCGACGCATACGGCATCATTTACCAAGGCACGCCCGCCGCCTGATTTTCAGACGACCTTTAAACCCGATTTAACAAGGACACATCATGCCTTTATCCGATAACAGCAAATTTGGCGTGCAGGCTTTGACCACCGCCATCAACAAAATCGACCCGGGCGCAAGCCAAATCCGCGAACTGGGTATTTTCGAACCCGAATATCTGACCACCACTTATGCCGACATTGAGTTCCAAGACGGCAAAGTCCACTTGGTTGCCAGCAAAGAGCGCGGCACATCCGGTCAGGCGGTCGAAAGTCCGAAACGCACCGTGCGCACCGTCAAAGTGCCGCACCTGCCGATTCATGATGTCGTTCGCGCCGACGACGTGCAAAATTTGCGTGCTTTCGGCACGACCCAAGCCGCGACCGTTATGGACAAAGTGAATGAAAAACTCGCCGGCGGCAAATCCGACCTTGAATACACCCGTGAGCATCTGATGCTAGGCGCCCTGCAGGGCAAGATTTTGGATGCGACCGGCAGCGTGATTTTGGACATCAATACCGATTTCAACGTGGAACGCAAAACGCAAAACATCGAATTGTCCAAAGACACGACCAAAGTCGGTTCGGTATTGGACAAGCTCTTGTCCGAGCAACGCCAAAAATTCGCCGGTGCGCAGGTGCGCGGATGGGTCGTGTATTGCGGCATGGATTTTCTGAATGCGTTCAAAGAGCATAAGTCCATCTTCGAGGCATACAAACGCTTCGACGAAGCACGCGCCTACCGCGAAGGCGATACGCTCAATCCGACCGAGTTTGTCCACAAGGGCATCCGCTTTATCGAGTATGCCAACCATTTCGGCAGCGACGCCGACATTGCGGCGGACAAAGCGATTCTGTTGCCGGTTGGCCGTAATCTCTACAAAGAGTATTTCGCGCCTGCCGACATGAACGCGACCGTCAACACCCGCGCCCTGCCGTATTACGCCAGCCGCGAGAAATTGCAGCACGACAAGGGTTGGAGCCTGCACATGCAGTCTAACCCGCTGCCGATTGCGCTGCGTCCTGAGTTGTTGGCAACGCTGACCATGTCTTAAACGGCTTTCAGACGACCTTTAGGGCAAGTTTAAAGGTCGTCTGAAAACGGAGGACGGCATGATTACCATCCAAGACATGATGACCCGTTTCGGCGAGCAGGAAATGGCGGAGCGGTCGAATCATGAAAACTACGAAACCATAGACGAAGCGGTGATGGCGGCGGCGATTGCGGACGCGGAAGAAGAAGCGGCAAGCTACCTCAGGGCGGCGAAACTGTTTTTTACAAACGACACCGCGCCGCAGGTTTTGAAAATCAAAGTCTGCGACATCGCCCGCTACTACCTCTACGACGACGCGGTAACGGGAATTGTCGAAGAGCGTTATCAGTCGGCAATCGCCTGGCTGAAGATGGTCGTCAAAAATCCGAATATGCTGGACGAGACCCGCGTATCGGACGACCGCATACCGTCAACGTGTGCCGTTTATGTCAACGAAATACCCGATCTTCGGGAATGGCTGAAGGAGTAGGCAATGCGGATTACGGTATCACACGACTTATCGCGCATCGCCCAAAGTCTGAACCGCCTGTCGGGCAGGTTGAATGGCAGCCTTGAAGAGCCTTTACGCGCTATCGGCGGCATCCTCGAATCTTCGACCCGCCGCCGTATCGCCGAAACCAAAACCGCGCCTGACGGCAAACGCTGGGCGGACGTATCCCCCGCTACGGCAGAAGCCAAAAACGGACGCGACGGGATTTTGGTAGACCACGGCAACCTCTTGGCAAGCATTACGCACGAGGCATCGGCGAAAAGCGTGATTACCGGCTCAATCATGGGCTACTCGGTTTATGCGCAGGAAGGCACGAAAAACATGCCTGCCCGCCCGTTTTTGGGCTTGTCTTCGCAAGATTATCAGGACATTGACGAATTGATGTCCGACTGGCTGGAAGGATTGATTGTCTGATATGGCTTTGAAACAACATGAAAACTTATTGGCGGTCTATCCCGAAATCCTAGGTCGTCTGAAAACCGTCAAAGGCATCAAGGCGGTTAAGGAAATCGGCGAACTTGCCGAGCTGCTCGCCCAAGGTGCGGCGAAGCGCAAAGCCGCCCCGCTGGACGGCGCGGTCTATGTCGTTTACGGCGGCTCGACCTTTGCCGACGAGGCGAAAAACGGCAAATACCTCAAATCAACGCTGCACTTTACCTTTATTCTGGCGCGAAATTATACCGCCTACGGAAAATCCACGCTGTACGAGGTCGGTGAGACCTTGACGGCAATCCAGCGTGCGTTTTCGGGCTGGGACGCGGGCGACGAATATGCCGTTACCCCCTTCCGCCGCATCGCCTCGCCATCCATCGAATACAACGACGGCTTTGCTTTTTACCCCATTTCATTCGCCTGCGACACCGTGCAGGCGGCAAACTAAAGGAGCTGCCACATGGCAAAACAAAACGACCACGGCTTAATCTTTGAGGGCGACGTCAAGGTGCGTAACCTCAATCAGAAAGGCTCGGGCTTTATCGACATCGGCAACACCACCGCCCTGACCACGCAGACCAGTGTGGAAACCAAAGAGCGCGTGTCCAAGCAGAAAGGCACTTACGGCAGCGCGTTGGACAGTTTGAAAACCGTCAAGCCTACCGAAATCGGTCTGAAGCTCGACACCTTCGACAAAGACAACCTCGCGCTTGCCCTGATGGGCGAAGCCGCCGTTATCGCGGCAACGGCGCAGACCGTTACCGACGAGACCGTAACCATCGGCAAAAAAGGCATGGCGTACAAGCTGGCAAACGGCAACATCGACCCGGCTACCGTCAAAGTCAAAAACAAGTCCAAAGCCAATGTCGACGCCAAGCATTTGGACATCAATGCCACCTTGGGCATGATTACCATCCTGCCTACTGCCGACACCGTCAACGACGGCGAAGAAATTACCGTCGAATACAAAACCCGCGATTCCGGCGGCTATAAAGTGTCCGCCGCGACCTTGTCGCGTTTGGATTTGGAAATCTATGTCGACGGCCGCAACCGCGTTACCGGCGAGACCGGCATTCTGCACATCCCCCATGCCGTATTGGCAGCGGACGGCAGTATCGACTGGTTCGGCGACGACTTCAACGAAGCCGAATTCAAAGGCACGGCGGTATTGTCTTCGGGCGAGACCTCGACCTATTCCTTCACGTCGTACAACAACTAAAGATTCGGGCGGCTTATGCGGATTGGCGGGTTCGCCGGTCGGGCTGTCCGATAAACGGCAAAAAGGTCGTCTGAAACGGGCTTCTGCGTGTAGGCGCAGCGGCGTGGAGTTTCAGACGACCTTTTTTTAAACGGGTTTTAAAACAGATTAGAACCGATACAGGGCTGATTTAATCAGGTATCCGCTGACGGCCATAAAGGCAAAAAATTCCAGCAGTTTCATGTCGCGGATGTGCGCCAACATATCGAAACCGAGATACAGCGCGGCGAAACCGAAGAATGCGCCGACGGCGAAAAGTATGGTTAGAGCGAGGGTTTTCATGATTTTCGAACCATTCGTGTAGAAAGTATGGATAAGTCGCACGGGAAAAATGGAGGTAGCTTTGGGAGTTTGTAATGTTCGGAAAATAGAACAAGCATTTTTTCATCGGTCAAGTCTGCCTGCGAAACATATGTTTCCCAGCTAAGGTTTCGCGTCAATTTTACTTTAGCTTCTGCTGCAATTCTAAGGTTTGATGCCCGCAAAGAAGCAGCCTGTAAAAGGATTCGGTACTTGTTTCTAGGATTTGGTGTTTCAAATTTTCTCCACCCTTCCTTGCGGGCGATTTCTTGGCATTTTTCCAATTTCTTCCATGTGAAATTTTCGTTATTCCGAAGCGTGCAGATATGGTCTGCTGCAGCTTGGGGAGTGGGAAAAATGCATAGTGCGTCATAAATTTGGTCGACATCAAACAGTGCGGACAATCTGTTTTCTGAAAGAATCTGACGGATTGCCTGTTTGTAGTAGGGTTGCAAATGTTTCATATGCTGACTGTAAGTAAGATTATTTATTTTAAATAGCAAAGGTATCAAAATAATGGCGAATATTCAAGCAGGTTTAGAGATTAAAGCAGGTGTTTCCGGTGCCGAAAACATCGACGCGCTGGCGCAGTCCATCGAGGCGGCGGGCATCGATACGGGCAAACTGACGGAAGAAGCAAAAGAGCTGGGCGCGACGCTGGCGAAAGCCCAGGCGCAACAGGCGGCGATTGCGGAATACAAGGCTTTGTCGGCGGAATTGGACAATACCGCCAAAGAAATGCGTGCGCTGGACGAACTGACCGCAACGCTCGAGAAATCCATGCGCGGCGGCGGTACGCAGCAACAGCAAGCGGATCTGGCGAAACTACGCGCCGAATCCGAACGGCTGGCAAAAAGCGAAACCGAGCTGACAGGCAAGCTGTATGCCGCCCGCGATGCGATGTCGGTGTCTGGGGTGTCCGTCAAAAACCTTGCTGCCGAAGAGGCGCGCCTGTCGTCCGAATCCGCCGCCGCAACGGCGCAGCTCGACCGCCTGACCGCCGAAGCGCAAACCCTAAAGGCGATTGCCGATGCCAAAATCCAGCTCGGTATCGATACCGACGACAAGGCGCGTCAGGAAATCCAAAAGACCAAAGACGCCTACGAGCTGCTCAAAGACAGCGGCACGCTCTCGCACGAGGAATTGGCGCGGGCGGCGCAGTTGCAGGAAGGCAAGGTGCGCGAGCTTGAAGCCAGCTTGAAAGGCGTGAAGCCGTCTATTACCGAGGTCGCTTCGGAGATTCAGGGCTTGGTCGGCGGTGCGGGCGGCTTGGCGTTTGCCACCCGCGAGGCGATGAAGTTTGAAACCGCGATGGCGGGCGTGAAAAAAGTCGCCGAAGGCACGGATGAGCAGTACGCCCAACTTTCAGACGAGCTGAAGAAAATGGGCGCCGAATTGGGCATTTCCGCCGCCGAAATGGCGGATCTTGCCGCAGCGGGCGGACAGCTTGGCATCCCGATTGAGAAGTTGTCGGAATTTACCGCCATCGCGTCCAAGATGTCGGTTGCCTTTGGGATGAGCGCGGAAGAGGCGGGAAATGCCGCCGCGACGATTGCTAACGTGTTCCAGCTCCCAATCGGCGAGGTCGAGAAGCTCGGCGATGCCATCAACGTTTTGGGCAACAATACCGCCGCGCGTGAAAAAGACATTGTTGCGGCGATGGCGCGTATCGGCGGTACAGCCAAGCAGTTCGGGCTTGCCGCCGACGAAGCCGCCGCGCTTGCCGACGCCTTTATCGCATTGGGCAAACCGCCAGAAGTGGCGGCGACCGCCATCAATGCGCTGTTGCAAAAACTGCAAACGGCGCAAAGCCAGGGCAAGGGTTTCCAAGACGCGCTCGCGTCCATCGGTACGTCCGCCGACGAGATGGCGGCCAATATCGCCGCCAATCCGCAGCAGGCTCTGACCGAGTTCCTGCATAAACTCGAAGGCTTGGACAAACAAAGCCGCGCCCTGACGCTCTCGCAACTCTTCGGTACCGAGTACAGCGACGACATCGCGCTTCTGGTCGGCTCGCTCGGCGAATACGAAAAGGCTTTGGGCTTGGTCGCCGACAAAGGACAAGTCGTCGGCGCGATGCAAAAAGAAGTGGCAAACGCCATGTCCACCAGCGAGGCGCAGATTGCCAAAGCCAAGCAAGAAATCGTCAACGTTGCCATCGAAGTCGGCGAAAAGCTGCTGCCTTTGGTGTCTTTGTTGGCGAGTACGGTGGGCGGCGTTGCCGGTGCGGTCGGCGCAATTACGGAAGAGTTCCCCGTTTTGACGCAGCTTGCCGCGCTGTTTGCGGCGGGAGCCGTTGCCGTCAAAGCTTATGAAGCGGCTGTCCGCCTGACGGGCGGCGCGGTATCGGCATCGTTTGCAACCCAGCGCGTCAGTATCGAAGCAACCAAGACATCTATCCTGTCGACCACTGCCGCTGCGCGAGAGCTGGGCATCGCGCTCAAATCTGCCGCTGCCGGCAACGGCTTCGGCAACGGAGCGGCTGCTGCGGGTGTGTTGGCGCAAAACCTTAAACTGGCGGCGGCCAATGCAGGATTGTTGGCTGCTGCCGCCACTGCCGGATGGGGTGTGGGTGAATGGCTGCGCGAAAATACCGATTTTGCCAAGATTTTTGGCGATAGCCTCGGGCGCGTACTCGCCATGTTGGACAGTTTCTTTACAACAGGCAGTCTGGACAAATACCGCGAACATTTCAAAACCGAAGCGCAAATCAAACGCGAACTGGAGGAAGCGGATAAAAAGGCGCAAGAAGCCGCCGAAAAAGCCGCCGCCGCCAAGAAAAAGGCAGCCGAAGAGGAAGCCGCCGCCGTCAAAGCACTGCAAGCCGAATATCGTGCTTCCGCCGCCGAACAGGCGGCGTTGGAGCGCAGTATGGCCGCCTTGCGTGCCGACGGGCGCGAAACTGGCGATTTTTATAGCGAGCTGGCGGTCAAGCTGGAAAACGTGCGTACCAAAACCGCCGACCTGAAGGCAGAACTTGACAAGAAAAACATCAAAATCAGCGCGGACACGGGCGAACTTGCCGAGGCGCAAAAAGCCCTTGAATCTTTGGGGTTGACGGCGGAAGAAGTCACCACCGGTCTGAGTAAGAAAGCGTCGGAAGGGATTGCCAACTTTTCCACCGCCGCTGCCAAGTTTGGCAATGATGCCGAGCAGATGTCCCGTGTGTTTCAGGCGGCATTAAAGCAGATGGACAGCCCGGAAGCGGTCGAAAAACTGAAAGCCGCCTTGGAAGACGCGGGCAAACAGGCAGGTATGACCGCCGAGGAAATTAAAAAAATCGGCGATGCCGCGCCTGTTGCGTCCGATAAGGTTGCCGACGCATTTTCCAAAATCGGCGTGGACAGCAAAGCCGTGATGACCGGCATCAGCAGCGACGCACGTCAGGCGTTTGCCGACTTTAAGGACGCTTCCGAACAGGCAGCAGCAGCGGGTCAGAAAGATGCCAAGCTGATGCAGGCGGCGTTTGAGCAGATGATGGGCAAACTCAAAAGCAAGGAGGAGTTCGCCGAGTTCCAGCACCAGCTCAAAGCCAGCGGCGACGCGGCACTGTTGACGCAGGAGCAGCTTGCCCGTTTGGGCGACGCGGCTTCAGGCGGCGCAGAAAAAGCCAAAGCCGCCTATCAAGGGCTGAACGATACCGCCGCGCAGGCGGGCGAGGCTGCCAAAAACGCCCACAACAAAGGCGCGCAGGCGGCGGAAAGCCATGCCCAATCCGTCAGCAAGGTGGTCAAGGCAAACGACGATGCAGCGGCGAGTGCGGAAAAGGCGGCGGCAGCGACCGAAAAAGCCGCCAAAGCCGTAACCGACTACGGCTACCGGCTTAGTCAGACGGGCGGCTACGTCAAGTTCAACAACGAACAGCTTGAATTGATGAACCAAAAATTCAGGGGCGTCAAAATCGGTATGGAAGCAACGCTGCAAATCGGGCGCATGAAGGACTACACCCAGCAGATTTACCTTGCCAACTCCGCCATGCAGCGGTTGAGCGACGCAACGGCGCAGGGCGCGTTGACACAGGGTGTGTTGAACGATGCAGCCAGTGCGGCTGCGGCGGCTGCCGACAAGCTGGGCAATACCGAGCTGACCAAGTTTCGCAATGCGATTGCTGACGCGCAACGTCGTCTGAATGCGCTGCGCCAAGAGGCAAGCGACGCGACGCGCGCCCTTGAGGCGGAACTTGCCGAACTCAACGGCAACGCCGAGGCGGGCTACGCTTTACAGCAGGAGAAAAAGCTGCGCGAGCTGAATCAGAAACTGGCAAACGCCAAGCAACTGGGACAGGGCGACATTGCCCGCGAATACCAGCGTCAAATCGAGCTGCAACAGCAGATTTACGACCGCCAACGCAACAAACGCGCCGAATCAGCCGCGCAGGAACGCGCCCGCAGCCAAAACACGGCAAGCGGCAGCAACAACGTGGCACGCCAGTTGCAGCAAATCAGCAATCCGCAGGTCAACGTCAATATAGACGAGCTTAACCGCCTGTTGACGCAACGTGACGAAGCAGTCGCCAACAGGGCGGTCGGCAGCCTGATGACCCAACTGGAAAACTCGTTCAAGCGGACGAGTTAATTCAAGCGGCAAATACAAACCCGACTGCAACCATGCCAAGCCCCGATTTTCGGGGATTTTGCTTTAATGGGGTTTTATATTTAGGCAAAGGTCGTCTGAAATGGCTGATTGGATTTTGAAGCGCAAAGACACCGGCGCAACCGTCCGCCTGCCGCAGGATATGCGCTGGGAAGATGAATTTTCGTGGAATAAGGTGGCGCAGGCCGCGCCGCAACGCACCTTGTCGGGCGGATTGGTGATCCAGCAGGGCATCAAGGCAAACGGCCGCCCGATTACGTTGTCGGGCGATTGGGTATGGCTGGACTTGGGGTCTTTGCGCACTTTACGCGATTGGACGGACGTCCCCGAATTGGAAATGACGCTGACGCATTACGACGGACGCGAATTTAATGTTGTTTGGCGAACGCATGACGCGGCTTTGGGCAGCGTCGAGCCGGTGCGTTATTCAACGCCCGAGGCAGACAGCGAACGATACACCGCCAAGCTCTGCCTGATGACGTTTTAAGGTCGTCTGAAAGCAGGTTTAAATAGGATTTAAAAAGGTTTCAAAATGGAAAAAACAACGCGCCTGACGCAACAGGATTTGCAGATTTACCCCAGCCAGCGCATGACCGATACGCCTGACGGCGGAGGTCTGATGGTCGGGCAGCCGCTGACGGGCGAGGATAACGAGATTTTTCCGCCTGTTTCGGACGTTGACCGCACGATGGGCAGTTTGGACGCCCGTTTGCTCTACCCTGCCGTCCTGCGCAACGACTCCGAGCCGCTCTATGGCGGGCATTTTGTCATTACCGAGCCGCCGACCTCTGAAAACGTGTCTTTCTTGGCGTTTAAGGCGCGCAACTACGGCGAGAGCCGCGCAGACATTATGCCGCGTATCGAGGCTTATTCCGTACCGACAGTGGAAAGCCGCATGACGCTGATGGGGCGGCATTTGGCGGGCGTGCGCCTTGTGCAGGCATATCAGCGCGAAGAAGCCCCGCTGCCTAAAGTGGGCGAGCGGTACTGTCTGCAACACGAAGACAAAACCAATGCCAAGACCGAGCGGATTACCGAATATTTCCGCATCGCCAATCTGACGCACGAAATGCGGACGTTTGAAATTCCCCTGCCGAGCGGGCAGACCAAAGAAATCCGCCGCCGTGTCGTCAAAATGGAAACCACCAACCCACTGACACGCGATTTTGATGGTGTCGATTACCCGGTCGAAGGGTATGCAGGCAACAAGGTCAAGATTTTGGAGACGCAGGTCGCCGATTCAGCAAGCTATTACGGCGTCAAACCCGTTTCAGACGACCTTAAGGCGGGCGACGCATCGCTGACGGTTGCCAGTATCTACGAAAAGCTGGTTCCCACTTCGACGGTGGAGACGCCGTATGCCGACCAATATCCCGTCGCGGGTGATATGTGGGTGGCTGCCGCGCCTGAAAAACAGGTGTTTAGCGGGTATGTATCGGGCGGTACGCTGACGATGCCCCATTCGCTCCTGCCGGGCAGCATCAAAATCGGCAATTACAAAGACAACGCGCAGGGGCAGCTTATCTCCGGTGACAACATCATCCAAGCGGATTATGAAAAAGGCCGTCTGAGCGGCATCCCAAACGGGACTTATACCGTTTCCGCCATCCCCGCCGCCAAATCGTCGGCGGCCCGGTTTGCCTTTGCCGTTGAAATCAAAGAGACCAACCAAGGCACGGCGTTTGCGCCGCTGCTGACCCCCGCCCCCGCTGCGGGTAGCCTGAAAGTGTCGTTTATGGCGTTGGGCGTTTGGTATCTGCTCGCCGATTCGGGCGACGGCGTGTTGCGCGATGAAGCAGGCAAGGCGGTAGGCACGGTGTCGTCAACTACCGGCTCTGTCGTGCTTAATCTGCCCGTCCTGCCCGATGTCGGCAGCCGCCTTGTGTTCCAATGGGGCGGGATTTCGGGGTTTGCCTCGTCCGACGGCGGCAAGACCGGGACGGCAGCGACGCCAAAACCTGCCGAAAGCAAATGCACCTATGGCTTGGGTCATCCCATCAAGCCGGGTACGTTGGTGTTGACTTGGCAGGATGGCGGTACGAAAACCGCCCGCGACGACGGCAACGGCAGTCTGACGGGTGATATGCAGGGGTCGGTGGATTACCTCAACGGCGTGATTTCAACCGAACGCTACATCAACAGCAATACAGTCGAGTACACCTGCGAAGAGACGCGCCGAATCAGCGCAAGCGTGGTCGGCGGCGCAGGCTACGGCATGACGGCGGAGGATAAGGGAGCGCATTGGGAGCTGGTATTCAAGGATGCTACGCCTAATCAGTCGGTCTTCAGATTGGATGTCAAGGGACAAGTTTCTGAAGAGACAGAGTACACGGTGCCGAATTGGTATGGCGCAGCGGTTAGATAGGAGATAAAAATGGCGATTTCTGCCGGAAAAGAAATTAAATCAGGTACGGCGCGTATCAGTCTGCTCGCAGTCAAAGGCGGCTGGAAAGCGGGTAAAAACACTGTGCAGGGTATCCGCTGGGACGGCGACAAGCTGATTGTGCCTAAATCCGCGTTGCGGGTGGAGGCGTTGGCTTGGGCGACCAAGTCCTATTCGACCTTGGGTGCCGCATGGCGCGCTCAGGAAAAAGACGCGACCGCCAAGAAAACCGTCGATATGTCCTTCAGCGATTGGAATGCGGAATTTTTGTCCGCCGACTCGTCCCACGCCAAGCCCCGAAGCGGGCGTCTGGCAGGCGGGCTGACATTTAATGTCTTGATTGACTTTGACCAAGGCAGCACCTGCGTCTTTAATTCGTGGTCTTTTTCAGACGGCACGACCGAAATCGTCGAATACGGCGGCACGCTTTATAAAAACTGGGATGCGGCTAAAGGCAGCGGCGAAAATATCGGCACATTGTCCGCCGCCGGCGAAGTGTCTATCAACGACCCTGCCGTCAAATTTCAAAGCCTCAAGGTAACGGGCGGGGTTGTCCGCTTGCCGCAGGTTAAGATTTTCTCTTATGCAGGGCGCACGCCCGCCGCTCCGGTCAAGCCCGAAAGCTTTACCGTTTATGCCAACAACGGCGACATCGTCGGACGCAGCAATGCGGAAGGAAATATCGAAGGCGGCATCACGGGGAAAATAGACTACGAAACAGGGTTCTATGAAATCAACCGCACCGAAGGTTTTTATCCCGAGGATTTGCGATACAACGCCGTAACCCAAGACAACCTGCCCTTGGATTCGTCGATTATCGGCATCGATGCCGTGCGCCTGCCTGCCGACGGGCGCGTCCCTGTGTTCCGCAAGGGCGACATGATTGTGATTTCCAACCGTCTCAAGCAGGATTTGGGCAGCGCGTTTACCGCCGCCCAGAAAATCACGCTCAACCGACAAAACCTCGACCGCCTCTGCTTGGTCGACAGCAAGGGCAAACACGTCCTTGCCGAAAAATACACGGCAGACTTAAAGGCTGGCAGTATTACTTTTGCCGAGCCGTTGGACTTGTCTCAATACACCATGCCGCTGACCGCCGTTTGCGCGTGGGAAGAAGAAAACCGCATTACGGGCGTCGATATTTCGGGTCGTCTGAAACTGCAATTTGCCATTTCGCGCACCTACCCCAAAGCAGGGACTTACGTTTCATCCGCCCTGATCGGCGGCGATTTGCTGGTACGCGCGACCGAGCCTTTCTCGCAACAGGCATGGGACGGCGTTTGGGCGGATTCGCGCCGCGGCGATCCGATTCTGGCAAAGGCCAATGTCAAAGACTACCCGATCAAACTCGCCAGCAACGGCGCGATTACCGAGCGTTGGCTGATTAAATTCACCACTGCCAACCAATTCGAGCTATACGGCGAGCAGCTCGGTTTGGTGGCAAAAAGCGATACCCTGACCGACCTCGCCCCCGCCAATCCTGCTACGGGCAAGCCGTACTTCACGATTAAATCGACAGCGTTCGGTGGCGGCTGGTCTGCTCAAAACTGCATCCGTTTCAATACCTACGGCACGCCGCTTCCCGTGTGGATTTTACGCAGCGTCCAGCCCTCGCCCGACAGGCAGGAAGGGCGCGACGGCTTTACCGCCTGCCTGCGTGGGAATACAGTGGCGGAATAGGAGGCGGATAAGCAAAAGGTCGTCTGAAACTTGGAATCATGGTTTCAGACGACCTTTTATACCGCTTGTTTATTTTTAATGCCGTTTAATTTAAAATGCTGTTGATATTTTTTTAAACGGAGTAATAAGAATGAAAAAAATTATATTAATAGCTACGTTAACTGCGATTGTGGCAAGCGGCTTGGCGGGCTGCGGGAAAAGTAAAGAAGAAATCGAACTGGAGCGCGAAAAGATTGCATTACAGCGAGAAAAGTTACAACAACTTCGAGAATCGAAACAAGATAGACCGATTGCTGCACCGCAGCCCGAAAAAATGGAGGTACAGACAAAAAAAGACGTTCAGCCAGAACCTGCACGGGAGAATGTAACGGTCAATGTCAACCAGGCGGAGCAGCAGGTGGAAGTTAGACGGGTAAGTAAAGCTGTCATGATTTCAAACGCCAAAACATACTTTTCCGAGAGTGTGCTGCGAAGTGTCGAGGCGCGTTATAAGGACGGAGAAAGTATTTTGTGTGGAGAGGTACTTTGGGATAAAGCCAACTGGCGGCGGTTTGTACAAGTCAATTCATACAATGACAAAGACGGCAAAATAATGACGCAAACCTATTTCGACAAAGATTATTCGCACGAATTTTCAGACACCATATGGCGAGAATATTGCCGCTGATACAAGTATCCGACTGCAACCATGCCACGCCCCGATTTTCGGGGCTTTTGCTTTAATAAGGCTTTATTTTTAAAGCAAAGGTCGTCTGAAATGTTTAATACTGAAAAGGTGCCGGTCAAGGTTTATCGTTGGGATGATGAAGGTGCGCCGAAGGTGTTGCCTGCAGAAGGGGATATTAAGACCATTTTAAAAGCTTGTCTGGTAACGGGCTATGGCGAAAATGAAAACCGCAAAGAGCCGCTGGGCTGGGAAATGCTATTTGAAAACGGCAACGACGCCTGCTTTAGGAGTAAACATGATAAGTCAACAAAATGGGCATTGGGTGTGCATGGTAAAGCAGATTATGGGGGATGCAACGTTGTCGCGCTGAAAAATCCCGTATCTGCTAAAAAAGGCGAAATTGAAGTCGATCAGGAATCTGGAAATATAAAGTTTGCTTACGCCAATTACAGTGGTCTTGATCGGGATAGTCAGATAAAGTGGGTTGTGGTTGGGCATGAGCGTACATTTTTATTGGTGATTCTGAATGAATATTATTCGACCATTTGCCCGCATTTGTACTTTGGAGATTTTCCGAGTTTGGCTGCTGCTGATAGCAATAACTGTATTTTGTCTTTTGTCGGATCCAATAGATATTTGAACAGCGGAACAAACCCTGTTTATAACCTCATCGTCCGCGACTATAAGGGCGATGAGGCAATATCGGCTGATTATTTGTTCAAATCCGTTGGCACACAGGTGGTAAATTATCCAAACCCGGTAACCATGGGGTTTTGCGCCGACGATATATATCTTTCAGAGCGTAAAAATAGTGATGGTAAGCTGAGAGGATTGCTTTCCGGCTTGTGGATTACGATGGAACTCATGCCCCAAAGTAATGAGGTGGAGTTTGGTAAGATTTATAATAATTTAGATGGTGCCGAAGGGAAATGGATGTATTTCAGAGGGTTTAATGCCCGAGGTTTTTTGGTAAATCTGAAAGAATGGGAAATCTAAATGGCTGATTTGATTTTTAAAAGCCGCACTGTAACTAAATTCGGCGTGCGTCGCTCAAAAATCGAAAACCATGCCGTCAAAAGCCGTTCCATCCGCTCTCCTCATGTCAAATACGGCGGGCGCGGTTATATCGCCGGAGAGGCGGAGGGTATTGTTACCGTTGGCGGGCAACCTGCCTCAAGGCGCATCTACCTGTTCGCCCGCTCCAATATGGAGTGCATTGCCGATACTTGGAGCAAAGACGACGGCAGCTACCGCTTCGACCGCCTGAAGGAGGACGAGGAGTATCTGATGGTGGCGACGGATTATAAAAAGCAATACGAGCCTGTCTCCTATGATTTCATCAAGCCCTACGTCGATACTGACGGCGGATAAGGTCGTCTGAAATGTCTGACGATAAATCCAAAACCTATGCCGATTCCGCGCGGATTCCGCTGCCTTTCGGGGCGTTGATTTCGGAGCGTAAGCCGTCAAACCGGCTGGCAATCCCGTTTACCCGACCGCTGCGCCATATTACAGCTGGCGATGCGGTCGCGCCGATTGAGCCGCCTAAGCCCAAACCGCCCGAACCTTACGCGCCGCCGGCAGGCTATGCCGCTGTATCGGGTGAGTGGGGGTTTGTTTTACATGAGGCGGGGACGGGGTCGGCTTGTTTGTCCGGTGGTTTTGCGGGCGGTAGCGCGGCGATCGGAATGGCGGGCGTATCGGTTGAGGCTGTTGATGTTGCCCATTGTTTTCAGACGACCTTTGAGGGAGTGACCGCGCTTGAAGGTCGTCTGAAAGCGCAGTCCGAGCCGTCGTTTGCGGTTACTGCGTGCGCGGACGGAGTTCAAAGCGCGATGGACGGGCTGGACGGCTGCTCCGGTTTGAGTACGACAGGCAGCCTGTTTTTGACGGGCTGTGGCGGCGACACGCAGGCTGCTCAGGCGGGCGAGTTATTGGAAGCCCACGCGGACAGTACGTTTTCAGACGACGCTTTATTGGTTGGCTGCCTGCAATCGGACATCCTTGAGGCAGCGGATTTGGTGTGTTGTTTCAGCCCTGAATCCCTGCCTGCCGTTACCGTACCTTGCGAATACTATGAGATTCCGGTCGAGCCGGAACCCGTCCCCGAAACCTACGTCTGCGGTATCCGCCCGCCGTCAAACCGCCTTGCTCTGCGGTTTTACCGTAGGAAAATTGCGCACGACCCGCGCCATATTCCGCTGCCGTTCGCCTGTTTCGATACGGCAAAAACCCCTGTTTTAAACGGATACATCATGAAAAATACCGTCAAAGCCACGGCGGACGGGCAGCCGATTGAGTTGTTTTCCGCCTCGTTTACCGCCGATACGGGCGGCTACTGCTGGCAAGGCAGCCTGACCGTTTCGCCCGAGGATTTCGCCAAAATCAACCCCGACGCACACGCAAAGGGCGAGGAAGCGCAAATCAAGGTGCAAATCAATGCGGACACTTTTGTCATCCTTGCCGAGGATTACAGCGACAACCGCCGCTTCGGGCAAAAAAGCTATACGGTAACGGGCAGGAGCGTTACCGCCCGCTTGGGCGCTGACTACGCCCCAAAAGGCAGCGGCACATACCGCAACCCTATCTACGCGCAACAAATCGCCACGGAGGTCTTGAGGCCGACTGGCGTGGGATTGGACGGATGGACGATGGCGGATTGGCTGATTCCTGCCGACGTGTACGCATTGACGGACAAGACGCCGATGGCGGTATTGCAAGAGCTGGCGCAAGCGGCGGGCGGGTTTATTGAGAGCGACCGCGCCAAGCCTGTCCTAAGATTTAAGCCTAAGTGGCGGACGGCAGCTTGGGAGGTGGCGCAGGCGGCAGCAGACGTTACCGTGCCTGCCAGTGTGATTTACAGCATCAGCGGGCAGCGTAATGTGTCCGAGCGGGCGAACGGGATTTATGTTTGGCCGAGCCATAATAAGGGCAAAGGCGCGGACGTGTACCGCAACGGCAGCAACCGCGAGCCGCGCGCCTCCGCGTTGACCCACGCGCTTTATACCGACCAACCTGTTTTGCTGGCCGCAGGTGTTGCCGCCTTGAGCGCGACGGGCGTCCACAAGCGCGAGACCGTGTCTTTGCCTGTGTCAGACAAATACGCGATTCCGATGGCTAATTTGGGCGAGATTTGGCAAATCAGCGAGCCGTCAGGCAACTGGCAGGGCGTGGTTGTTGGCGTATCGGTCGAGATCAAAATCGAAAACGACGCGCCTGTCGTTACTCAAAATGTAAGCATCGACCGCTATTTGGACGATTAAAGCCGCTTTAAAAATGCTTTAAAGGTCGTCTGAAAGCCATGTTCAGACGACCTTTTATCTATTTGTTGGGGGTAAAAATGACCAATCTGTATCAAAACCTGACGGCACTGCTCAACCGCGAGCAGCGCGGCATCGCCAAAATAACGGGCGATTTGGGCGGCGGCTCATGGGCGGCGCAAACGCAAAGCGGCGGGAATATCGTTTTGAGCGGTCAGGCTGCTTTGAATCAACGTGTTTTCTACGACATTCGCACCAACCGCATCATCAGCCAAGCCCCCGACGCTGCTGTTTTGGAGTTGGGCGTGTAGTGTTGAGTGCAGGCTCGCCGCCTGCACCTGTCGCGTGAGTTCGTAAAATTATGATTATTTTATAAGGAGTTGGCATGAGAACGGAAACGCTTGGGATTAATACGAGCGATATTTTGAAGTATGAGGCAACGCAACTGACCCGAGTCAAAGTAAAAGCAGCGGAAGGTACCAAGGCTGGCAGTTGGGTTGATTTTTCGCTGCGCGGTGCAAAACTGGTGGCGTTGACCGATGAGCAAGACGGTTACGTTCTTGTGCAGCCGCATAACTGCATTATTGACCTTAAATATTGTGCCAAACCTAAGAATCTTGATGAGATTTTGCAGCAAGGCGACCGTTGCGGCATCCGTTACTTCGGTGTGCCGACGGCGCAGGGGCAGTCTCCGGCAGTAAGTCCAAAACCTGCGCGACCGCCCGCACAGCCTGAGCCACCACAACCCACTCAACCGCCCGCACCGGTGAAACCGTTGGTGCGCAGTCTTAATTTCTTCGGCGACTCGACAAATGCGAGACTTGGCGACCAAGCTATTAATCTCGCTAAAGCGGATGATTTGCCAGTTATCAACAATGCCGCAGGCGGCAGCTTGGCATCCTATGCGCTTATGTCGATGAACGGCAGCCCGGTTGAAATTAAATTCAGCGTTGACACGATTCCTGCGAAGGGGCGGAATGTTTTCATCGATGCCGAACTGGTTTACGGCGAAGGTGTGACACCATTTAGTTTGCATTCGACCATTGTAATCATTGGAGACAACATCGAAGCATCTGTCGTGGGACAAACTGCAAATGTCAAAGTCTACCCACGTGACGAACAGGCTCACAGCATTGTTGTTGGACAGCAATACCCAGTCAAGCTAAAAAACAATGGTGGTACTGATGGCATCTGCGTCCTTGCCACTGGCAAAAACGATGTTAACGGCGCTAACTGGAGCAATTGGCAGGCAGCGTTAGAGCGTGTTAAAGGGTACATTCAAAAATGTATCGCCCTTGTACAGCCAAAAGATACACCTCGATATATTATCTTGCCTATTTGGGCTGATAACAAACCGGGCTGGTCTAAAGAAGAACATCCTTACCGCCATCAGCTTAAAGATGAGCTAAACAATTGGATACGCACAACATACGGCGCAAACGTATATGACATTGAAGCTTATATGCTGTCAGAGCAGATTTGGACGGATACTGGAATCACGCCAAATGAGGCTGACAAACAGGCTCAAAAAGACGGTATCATGCCGTTATCTCTGTCGTATGATGGAGGAGCGCATTTCTTGCCGGCAGTAGAAACTATCATTGCCGGTAAGATTATCGCCAAGGCTAAAGAGCTGAAATATCTGTAAATTCTTAAAATTTAAAGGTCGTCTGATTTCAGACGACCTTTAAAAGGGAGATTGAAAAAATCAAGTGGGACGGCGACGTAGCGGTGCGGCAACACCGCTACGCCAGCCAAGCAGTTCGCGGCTGCATTGACTTCTAAGGCCGCCTTAGTCTCTAGAGACCGGGGCATTCTATCCGTGATATGGGAGTGAGTGCAAATGCAAATTTATCGGGAGTTGCGCTGCAAATTCTGCGGCAAATTACTGGCAAAAGGCAGCGGTTTCGTGCAAATAAAATGCACACGCTGCAAAAATATTAATTCTTTCAGTTGATTATAAAATCGAAGAATGCCGTTGAGCATCATATTAATTCTGTTCCGAGCGTCCCGAATGCCGCAAATTAGGAGTATATATATGATGCAAAAAACACAACAAACTCTACCGATTATCCCTTGGATGGGCGGCAAACGACGATTGGCAAAACACCTGTTGCCCATGTTCCCCGAGCATTCTTGTTATGTCGAGCTGTTTGCCGGCGGCGCGGCGTTGTTCTTTCTGCGCCCAACGCCTGCTAAAGTAGAGGTACTCAACGACATCAACGGACAGCTCATCAACCTGTACCGCGTGGTACAACACCATTTCGACGAGTTCGTCCGCCAGTTTGAGTGGACACTGACAAGCCGAGAGGTCTTTGCCCGCCTGCAAAGCACGCCGCCTGATTGCATGACCGATATTCAACGAGCTGCCCGGTTCTTCTACCTTCAACACAACGCCTTCGGCGGCAAGACCGTCCATCAACATTTTGGTACGGCCACCACCTCAAAAGCTTGGGACGCGTCGCAGATTGAGGTTAAATTAAAGGCTGCTAAAGACCGTTTAAAAGGTGTTTATATCGAGAATGAATCGTGGGATCGTTGCTTCAAACGATATGACCGTGAGCACACCTTCTTCTATGCAGACCCACCATATTGGCAGACCGCAGGCTATGACCAATCATTTGGCTGGGAGCAGTATGAATTACTGGCCAAGGTGATGGCAGAGAGTAAAGGTAAGGTCATGTTATCAATTAATGACCACCCTGATATTAGGGAATTGTTTAAAGATTTCCGTATCACTCAACTTGAATTGGCTTATACGGTCGGAAGAAATAAAACTGGTAAAACCAGTGGAGAATTGGTCGTATGTAATTGGTAAAATAAAAAGCGACGGTAGCGTCGCTTTTCTTATTTCTCATCATCCGATATAGTGCAAAAGCTGGCGAAACTTTCGCAGAGCCTAGAGTGCAAAAGTTACTGCAACAAAGTGCAAAAGTCGGCGGCGGCTTACACTTCTTTGCGGTGTTGAAGACGGAGTGTTTCTATAACGCAGGAAAATTGACGGTGGACGAATTGATGAAGCAGATAGATGACTATATGGATTACTACAACCGGGAGCGTTGCAGTTTGAAGTTGAAAAAGCTGAGTCCTGTCGCATACAGAACCCAGCTTGCACAGAGCGCCTGAATAGGCTTTTATGAGTGTCCAAGATTTGGGGGCCAGTTCAATTTTCAGACGACCTTTTATATTAATAATATTCAGGGCAATCAGATATATTGAACCGAAATAATGTCGTATTCGCGTACACCACCAGGGGCTTGTACTTCAGCGACATCGCCTTCCTCTTTGCCGATTAGGGCTCGGGCAATGGGGGAGCCGACGTAGATTTTGCCTTCTTTGATGTCTGCTTCGTCTTCGCCGACGATTTGATAGGTAACGTGTTCTTCGGTTTCCAAATCTTCCAGCGTTACGGTCGTGCCGAAGACGATTTTGCCTTCTGCGTGGATTTCAGCGGGATTGATGATGTGCGCCATGGACAATTTGTGTTCCAACTCGGAAATTCGTCCTTCGATAAAGCCTTGTTTTTCTTTGGCAGCTTCGTATTCTGCGTTTTCGGACAAGTCGCCGTGCGAACGGGCTTCGGCGATGGCTTCGATGATTTCGGGGCGGGCGACGCTTTTGAGGCGTTGCAATTCTTGTTTGAGCAATTCTGCGCCGCGTACGGTCAATGGAATTTTTTGCATGGTTTGTCTTCTCCGCAAAAGCGTTTGGGCTGCTTTTGCTTGGTAAATATGCGGTAAATATAATCCGCAAAAAATGAAAATAAAAATACAAGCCGCCTAAATCTCGGCGGCTTGTCTGTGTAAGAATGAATGGCGGTATTGTACCAAAATCAGGGGAAACTGCAACGGCAATCGGCTTTTTCCCTGCTCTGGTGTGGCTTTAGTCCAAATGTTCGCTGCTTTGCGCCAAAACGGTACGGTTGCCGTTGGTTTCGGCAGGCGAAACGATGCCGTCTGCTTCCATTTGGTCAATCAGGCGGGCGGCGCGGTTGTAGCCGATGCGTAATTGACGCTGAATGCCGGAAATGCTGGCTTTGCGCGTTTTCAGAACGACAGAGACGGCATCGTCATACATCGGATCAACTTCGCTGTCGCTGCTGCGGCTGATACCCGGCAGATCGTCGGTTGTGCCGCTCATCAGAATATCGTCGATGTAATCGGGTTCGCCGAATTGTTTCAAATATTCGACTACGCGGTGTACTTCGTCGTCTGAAGCGAATGCGCCGTGGACGCGTTGCGGATAACCTGTACCAGGCGGCAGGAACAGCATATCGCCTTGTCCGAGCAGGTTTTCCGCGCCCATTTGGTCGAGAATCGTACGGCTGTCGATTTTGCTGGATACTTGGAAGGCGATGCGTGTCGGGATGTTGGCTTTAATCAGACCTGTGATGACATCGACGCTGGGGCGTTGTGTGGCAAGAATCAAATGGATGCCTGCTGCGCGGGCTTTTTGGGCAAGGCGGGCAATCAGTTCTTCGATTTTCTTGCCTGCGGTCATCATCAAATCGGCGAACTCGTCAACCACGACTACGATAAACGGCAGTTTTTCCAAAGGTTCAGGATCGTCAGGCGTCAGGCTGAACGGGTTGGCAATTTTCATGCCTTGTGTGGCAGCTTCCATGATTTTTTGATTGAAGCCAGCAAGGTTGCGAACGCCTACATGGCTCATCAGACGATAGCGTTTTTCCATTTCGTTGACGCACCAGTTGAGCGCATTGGCCGCCAGCTTCATATCGGTAACGACAGGCGCGAGCAGGTGCGGAATGCCTTCGTAAATGCTCAATTCCAGCATTTTCGGGTCAATCATAATCATGCGCACGTCTTCAGGCGTTGCTTTGAAGAGCATAGATAAAATCATGGCATTAACGCCGACCGATTTACCCGAACCGGTTGTGCCGGCAACCAACAAATGCGGTGCTTTGCCCAAGTCGGTAACGACGGGCTGACCGGTAATGTCCTGACCGAGCGCGAGCGTCAGCTTGGATTTGGATTCGGCAAACGCGGGCGAATTGAAGATTTCGCTCAGGCGTATCATTTGGCGTTTCGGGTTCGGCAGCTCCAAGCCCATGCAGGTTTTGCCGGGTATGGTTTCGACGACGCGGATAGAGGCAACACCGAGCGAACGGGCAAGGTCTTTTTCAAGGTTTATAACCGAATTGCCGCGCACGCCGACATCAGGTTCGATTTCGTAACGCGTAATCACCGGACCGGAATAGGAATCCACGACTTTGACTTTGACCTTAAATTCTGCCAGTTTCTCTTCGATGGTGATGCTGTTGTTTAACAATTCTTCTTCGGTCTGCGTGGCGGCCAGGTCGAATTGGGGCGGGAGGAGCAGGGCGGTAGTCGGCAGATGGATGCTGTTCGTCTGCGGGGCGGTGAGGTCG
Organism: Neisseria sp. HMSC03D10; assembly: GCF_001807625.1. Classification (NCBI taxonomy): domain Bacteria; kingdom Pseudomonadati; phylum Pseudomonadota; class Betaproteobacteria; order Neisseriales; family Neisseriaceae; genus Neisseria; species Neisseria sp. HMSC03D10. Next base: position 14,740 of record NZ_KV789551.1, on the reverse strand, counting down.
TCTGAAGCCGCGTCCCAATCATCGTCGCCGTCAAACCACGGTGTTTCATTGGTTTCAATGTTTTCAGACGACGTTTGCTCGTGTGGCAGGTCGCGTCCGAATACATCCGCGGTATCGTTGTCTGTTTCGGAATCAACGTCCTTAATTGTGTCGCTTGCCGATTCGCGAATCAGGTAATCATGTATAGAGATTTCCGGATTGTTGCTGATGTGTGCGTTAACTTCCGACTCAAATACGGAAACGGACGGATGATTACGGAACACGGGTGGTTCGGGAATGTCGATTTTGTTTTCGGGTAAATCGAATTTGGGCGGTTTCGGAATATCGACCGCAGGTGCCGGTACGGGTGGTACGGGAGGCGGTTCGATGACGGTTGCGTCAGGAGCGGGCGGCCGGGAAATAAAAGTGTTTTCACGAACGGCGCGGGACAGTTTGGCGGGAACCGCCGCTTTTCGGCTGAGAACAGGAGCTTGGCTTCTTGCTGTAAAGGATGAGGTGGGTTTCGCCGTTGATTGTTCAACACTTTCTGCTTCTTGTTTAGACAGTTGACGACGGGTTATTTTTTCTGCGGCAGCTTCGGAGTGCTTGAGTGTGCGGCGGCGGTTTGCAGGCAGTTTCAGATTGGCAAAAATATCTTCATCTTCAATAATTTGAGGCTGGTATCCGCGCACAGGGGCAACGGCTGCGGCAAGTTTGTCGCGAGCGGCACGGCGCATGGCGAGATTGTTTTGGATGTCGATGACGTTGATTTCGTCTTTTTGACCGTAATAGTTGGCCGTAGAGGGGATGGATTCACGTTCGGCAGTACGCAAAGCGGTTTGTGCCGTTTCGATATGGGGACGGCCGGCTTTTTCCAGATGGATGCTATCCACATAAGATTTGACGCGTTCGCGCGTACGGCGTAAGACAGGGTCGTTGAAATCAATGACTTCCAAACCTTTCATCGGTGTAACCGATGTCCGTACCAAACGGATTTCCGGTTCGCTTTCAGTAGTGATGGCAACGGGGTTTTGTTTGGCGGTTTGATGCTCTTCCCATTCTTGGACGGCAGCTTCAGTCAGCGAGCGGGTGGCTTCTTCCAAAGTAATCTCTTCGAAGGCACCGCCTGTTACCAAGCCGGGCGTATATTCCGGCGTATCGGACGTTTCGAACGGTACGATTTCCGGATATTGCTCAGGTTTGTGGGCATTTGGACGGACTTTTTTGGGGGGGATGTCGGGTGTTTGGGGAAATTCAGGCTCGTGGAGGTATTCCGGCTCGAAATCGGTTTCAGACGACGTTTCGTATGCGGGCGATGAATCTGCCGCATCTTCTTGTACGGAAGGGGAAACTTGGAATGCGCCCATAGCCTCCGCCAGCGAGCTTGGAGAGAAAGAGGAGTCGTCTGAAAGCGTTTGCATACGTTTCTTGTAGTCGTGTTGCGCAGCCAAAAGACGCAGGCGGGCGATGGTTTTGTTGCCTGCGGTTTTTGCTTCTTCCGTAAGTTCGTACGCTGCGTCCGGATTTTCGTCAAAATCCCTGCCGCGTTTCAGACGGACCAGCTCGCGTTCCCAATCTTGTTCTTGTTTTTTGTGCAGTAAAAACACGATGCCGATGGCAAGCAATAAAATAATAATCAGCACGCTCCACAACATATTGAAATTTTCCCGAGTCAAAAAAGCAAAGTCCGTTATTCTAACGCTTTTCAGGATGAAACAAAACCGACAAGGCTTTGTTTCCTTTCGGTTGTGCGAATCCACTATAATCAGGTCGTCTGAAACGCTTTTTAAACATTGAGGATATATGCTTTTCCAAACGGGATGGTTTTCGGGTTTGATTTTGGCCGCTGCGTGGTGCGTGTTGGTTTTATTGTTGGCATTATCCGCGCCGAAGGCTTATCGTGATTTTCGAAAACATGGTTCGGCAGCCGCATTGGCAGGGATTATTTTGGCGTCGGTCTGGAGCTTGAATGCCACCCCTGACGGCGGGCAGCTTGCGGGGATGAGTTACCATCTTTTGGCGGTCAACCTGATTGCCTTGATGCTCGGTGTCCCGCTGGCATTTTGGGTCTGTGCGTTGCTGTATTTGCCCTATGTTTGGATATTTGGCTCAGATTGGCAGGCTTATCCGGTCAATGCGCTTGCGTTGTTTCTGCCTGCGCTGGCGGTCAATTTGCTGTCGCGCGCCTGGGTCAACCGGCTTCCCGCCAATATTTTTATCTTCATTTTTGTCAATGGTTTTTTAGCATCCGCAGCGGGTATGCTGCTGACCGGGGGTGTTTTGGTCGGCATATTGGACAGGGTGCGGGCTTTTCCTGAAACGGCATTGTGGAGTATGGCATTTCCCGTGTTTTTCCTCATTGCATGGGCGGAGGCGTTTTTAAGCGGTATTACCGCCGCTATTTTTATTGCGTTAAGGCCGCAGTGGATTAATACGTTTGATGACGGACGCTACCTGAAACCGTCGAATAAGATTTGGTAAAAGGTCGTCTGAAAACCGGATTTTGGCTTTTCAGACGACCTTTCGTTTGGGGCGGTATCAATAAACGTCGCGTTGGTAGCGTTTGTCTTCGCGCATTTCGTTGAGATAGTCTTCGGCATCGTCGCGGCTGAGTTTGCCTTGGGTTTCGATGACGTTGAGCAGGGAGGTTTCTACGTCGCGTGCCATGCGGATGGCGTCGCCGCAGACGTAGAGGTGTGCGCCTTGTTGCAGCCAGTTCCAGACTTCGGCGGCGTGTTCGGCGATTTTGTGTTGGACATAGACTTTGTGTTCGCCTTGCCTGCTCCATGCCAAGTCGGCACGGGTGAGTATGCCGTCTTTGCGGTAATCGCTCCATTCAAGCTGGTAGAGGAAGTCGTCGGCGAGGCGTTGATTGCCGAAGATGAGCCAGTTTTTGCCGTTGTCGCCGTTGGCGGCGCGTTGTTGCATGAAGGCGCGGAAGGGGGCGATGCCTGTGCCTGCGCCTATCATGATGACGGGGGTGTCGCCGTTGGCGGGCAGGCGGAAATTGGGGTTGGGTTCGACGAAGACGCGTACTTCGCCGCCTTCTTCAAGGCGTTCGCCCAGATAGCCTGAGGCTGCGCCGGTGTAGGTGTTGCCGTGGTGTTCGAAGCGGACGACGCCGACGGTCAGGTGAACTTCTTCGCCGACTTCGTCTTGCGCGGAGGCGATGGAGTAAAGGCGCGGGGTTTGGGGGCGGAACAGTTGGAACAAGGTTTGCGCGTCCAGCGGATGGGGGTGGGCGGCGAAGATGCCGACGGGCGGGGTAGCGGCGAGGTAGGCGTCCAATCGGGTTTTGTCGGCGGCTGTGGTTTTGAGTTCTTCGCTACCGGACAATTCGGCGTATTGCTGCACGAGTGCCGGTGTGTTTTGCGTGATGTCGGCGGACTCGGTCAGGGCGGTGCGGATGTCGGTTTCGAGGTCGTCTGAAAGGCGGATTTTTTCTTCGCCGCTTAATTGGTGCAAATCAAGGATTTCTTGAACCAAAGCGGGAGCGTTGAGCGGGAGTACGCCCAATGCGTCGCCTGCCTGATAGTGCAGTCCGGAACCAGACAGGTCGATTTCGATGTGCTCCACGTCTTTTTCGGCGGAGCGGGACGTGATTTTTTGGCGGACGGACAGGGTGGCGGTATAGGGTTTGTCTTTGGTATAGACAGTACCTGCGGTTTGAAGGGCGGCAGGTGTTGCAACGGATGCTGCGGCGGTTTGCACGGCAAGCTCGGCAACTAGGGGGACGACGGCTTCTATCCACGCGTCGGCGGCACTTTGGAACTCTAAATCGCAGATGCCCAAGTCGTTCAGACGACGTGCGCCCAGTTCGGCGAATTTGGCGTCAAAGTCTTTGCCCGCTTGGCAGAAATTGGGATAGGAAGAATCGCCCAAACCTAAAACGGCAAAAGTGAGTTTGCCCAAATTGGGGGCTTTTTTGCCGAAGACGAATTTATACAGCGGCAGGGCTTCTTCGGGCGGCTCGCCCTCGCCTTGCGTGGATGTTACCAATAACACGATGTCTTCATCGGGTAGGGTTTTGCTTTTGAAGTCCCCCGCGCTGCTCAATACGGCTTCTACGCCGGCGGTTTTGAGTTTGGCGTGCAGGGATTCGGCCACGCCGCGCGCATTGCCCGTTTGCGAGGCGGATAAGACCAACACGCGTCGCGCGGTGGCGGCAACGGCAGCAGCAGCGGAAACACCCAAACTGCCCGCCGCCCCTTGACTTTGCGCCCAGCAGTAGCCGGAAAGCCAAGCGAGCTGTGTAGGCGAGAGGGCGGCGAGTTGTGCGGAAAGTTCGATGGGAAGCGGGTTGGCTGGGGTCATGTCGGTTCCTTTGTGCGGACGGCTGCTTGAGGCAGAACGTTTGCCTGCGCGGCTTTAATTGTTTGGTTGAATGGTGATTTTTCTGAAAACAGTGGCGATACTGTAAACAGGTCGTCTGAAAAACGGAAAGAATGCTTGGTTTTAATTTAATGCGATTTCGTTATATTCCGGATTGGGAGAGGGGGAGAGAAATGGTGATGGGGTTGGGTTTCAGACGATCTGGCTATCATCTTTCAGATTGGCAAAATATGAATGGATAAGAAATTTTTTAAATGAAATTAGTGGTTTTATTGCGTATCGCCGCCGACGGTTTGGATAAGGCAAAAAATATTCTGTCCAATCCTGCAAAATAACCGATGATCCGAATTGTGCAGAATATTTTTGCAAAGGCAGCGGGCATTTGAAGGGGAGTGAACTAAAGCTGAATTTTGTATGATCAGATAGAAAAGGTCGTCTGAAAACCTGTAATATCGGTTTTCAGACGACCTTTCGAGCTTTAAAGCGTTAACCGTTTACAGCGGCCATTTCAGCGCGGGATTGCTTTCGATGACGGCTTTAAACTGATTTTGAATCCGCCCGATGGCTTCGTCGGAATCTGCCTCGAAACGCAGCACCAAAATCGGCGTGGTATTGGAGGCGCGCATCAGACCGAAGCCGTCGGGGAATTCTACGCGCAGGCCGTCGATGGTGATGATTTCGGTCGCGCCTTCGAATTTGGCTTTGGCGGCGAGTTCGTCGATAACCTGATGGCCGTTGCTGCCTTCGGGCAGGTCGATGTTGAGTTCGGGCGTGGAAATGCTTTGCGGCAGGCTGTTCAACACTTCGGACGGATTGTCGAAGGCAGACAGGATTTCCAAGAGGCGCGCGCCGGCGTACATGCCGTCGTCGAAGCCGAACCAGCGTTCTTTGAAGAAGATGTGTCCGCTCATTTCGCCGGCAACCAGCGCGCCGGTTTTTTTCATGGTGGACTTGATGAAGCTGTGGCCGGTTTTTTCCATGACGGCTTCGCCGCCGTGTTCTTTAATCCACGGAGCCAGCAGGCGGGTGGATTTGACGTCGAAGATGACTTTCGCGCCGGGGTTGCGGCTCAAAACGTCTTGGGCGAACAGCATGAGCTGGCGGTCGGGATAGATGATGTTGCCGTCTTTGGTGACGACGCCCAAGCGGTCGGCATCGCCGTCAAAAGCCAAGCCGATTTCGGCGTCGCTGTTTTTCAGCGCGGCAATCAAATCTTGCAGGTTTTTGGGTTTGGAAGGGTCGGGATGGTGGTTGGGGAAATTGCCGTCCACTTCGCAGAAAAGTTCGGTCACTTCGTTGCCCAAACCTTTGTAGAGTTTGCCCGCGAATGCGCCGCCTACGCCGTTGCCCGCGTCGATGGCGATTTTCATGGGGCGTTTGAGTTTGACGTGGCCGACGATATTGTTGTGGTATTCGCCGGAGATGTCTTTTTCGGTTACGCTGCCTTGTTTGTCGGCGGCAACAAAACCGTCTTTTTCAACAATGGCTAAAAGTTCTTGAATGGCTTCGCCTGCGAGCGTGTCGCCGCCGAGCATCATTTTGAAGCCGTTGTAATCGGGCGGGTTGTGGCTGCCGGTAATCATCACGCCGCTGCCGCCGCATTCGTTGATGGCGGCGAAATAAAGCATGGGGGTAGCGACCATGCCGACATTGAGGACGTCGATGCCGCTGTCGGTAAAGCCGCGCTGGATGTGTTCCATCAGTTCGGGACCGCTCAAGCGTCCGTCGCGTCCGAGTGCGATGCGGGTAATGCCTTTTTCGGCGGCTCGGGTGGCGATGGCTTTGCCGATAAGGTAGGCGGCTTCGTTGGTCAGGGTTTTGCCGACAATGCCTCGGATGTCGTAGGCTTTGAAGATGTCGCGGGCAATGTTTGCCATGATGGTTTCCTTTGTGATTGTGAATGGAAAACGGGCTTATTCTAACATAGGCAAAGGTCGTCTGAAGGCTTTCAGACGACCTTTGGGGGTTATATCAAATAACCATTCACTGCGGTTTCAATCAATTGCCGAAAGTGTTGCATTGATTGATGTCGCCACTTTCCAAACCGCGTTTGAGCCATGCCATGCGCTGTTCGGACGAGCCGTGTGTAAAGCTGTCGGGAACAACATAGCCCTGTCCCTCTTTCTGCAGGCGGTCGTCGCCGACGGATTCGGCAGCCAGCATGGCTTTAGTGATGTCTTCGGGTTTGAAGATATTATTGTTGACGGCGTAATGCCCCCAAATGCCCGCGTAGCAGTCTGCCTGCAATTCGAGTTTGACGGAAAGGGCATTGGCTTCTTTTTTGCCGACCTGCTGCTGCATTCTGTGGACTTTGGGCAGGATACCGAGCAGGTTTTGGACGTGGTGCCCGACTTCGTGTGCGATAACGTAGGCAAACGCGGCATCGCTGGCGGAATTGAGTTTGGTCTGCATATCCCTATAAAAATCTAAGTCGAGATAGACTTTTTTGTCGCCCGGGCAGTAAAACGGCCCCATTGCCGATTGGCCCATGCCGCAGGCGGTGGATGTACCGCCGTTGTATAACACCAGCGTGGTCGGGGTGTAGGTCCGTCCGATTTGTTTGAAATAGCTGCCCCAAGCTTTTTCCGTATCGGCGAGGACGACGCGGGCGAGTTCGTTCAGCTCGGCTTCTTCCTGAGGTTTGAGTTGGGAGGTTTGGGTTGAACCCGTACCCATGGAAGGCGTGCCGACCAAGCCGCTCAAATCGACGCCGTAATAAGCGCCGATCAAAACGACGATGATGCCGAGGATGCCGGGCGTTCTACCGCCGCCGCCGCCGTTGCCGCGTCGGTCTTCTACGTTTTGACTCTGTTCGCGTCCTTTCCAATCCATCTTGTGTGTTCCTTGTTGTGAAGTGATATGGGGCGGATTATACCGTGAAGCGGTAGAGTGATGTCCGCCTATATGAGAAAAGGTCGTCTGAAAACACCAAACGGAGTTTTTTCAGACAACCTTTTTGCCATGTCAAAACCGGATTATTCCGCCTTCAAACCTGCCACACACTGCCTGTCGCGATCTTCAAACGCTTGCGCGCCGCCGAGCAGGTTGAGCTGCTCTTGCGAGCTGAGTTTGCCCAATGAACGGATTTGCTCTTCGGAAAGTTTGTCCAAAGGCTTGTCCCACATACAGGTGCAGTAATCGGCGGCGAGTTTGCTGTTGTTTGAATCCAAGCCTCTTGCTTTCAAATCGTTTTGCCATTTTTCGGCAAAGGGGATGTTTTTCACGCAAGATTCAAAGATGTTCTGCTTAGCCTGCGGTTTGGACATGGCGCATTGCGAGAGCAGGGCAGTCGCGGAGAGCAATGCCAAAATGACCCACGCCCAAATGCGGATGGTGCGGATTTTGGCTTTCGCTTTTTTACGCGCTGCGGCTTGCTCTTCGGCGGACATTTCGTTTTTCGGCTCAGTCATGCAGGCTTTCCATGCGGATCATGGTGATCGGTTTTTCCACGCAGCTTAATGCTTCGATGGCGGCAATGGCGCGCTTGATGTTTTTCTCGACCGTGCTGTGGGTCAGAATCACGATTTCGGCGGTGGTTTGGTCGATCACGCCTTTTTGGATTAAGGCTTCGATGGACACGTTTTCTTTTGCCAAAAGCGCGGCGATTTGCCCCAGCGTGCCCGGTTCGTCTTTGGCTTGGACGCGCAGGTAGTAGCTGCTGGTGATTTCGTCCATAGGCAGGATGGTTTGCGCTTGGACTTGGGTGGGCTGGAACGCCAGATGCGGTACGCGGTGGCCGGTATCGGCTTCAATCAGGCGGGCGATGTCGATGATGTCGGCGACGACGGCGGAAGCAGTCGGCAATGCGCCCGCGCCCGCGCCGTAATATAAGGTTTCGCCAACCATATCGGCGTTGACGCGCACGGCGTTCATCACGCCGTTGACGTTTGCCAAGAGGTGGCTTTCGGGAATCAGGGTCGGATGGACGCGCAATTCGATGCCTTTGTCGGTTTTGCGGGTAATGCCCAGAAGTTTGATGCGGTAGCCGAGTTCTTCGGCGTATTTGATGTCGCGGCTGTCGAGTTTGCTGATGCCTTCGAGGTAGCAGGCGGGGAAGTTCATCGGCGTGCCGAATGCCAGCGCGCTCATGATAGTAATTTTGTGGCCTGCGTCGTTGCCTTCGATGTCGAAGGTTGGATCGGCTTCGGCGTAGCCTAATGCCTGCGCTTCTTTCAATACGTCGGCAAACGCGCTGCCTTTTTCGCGCATTTCGGAGAGGATGAAGTTGCTGGTGCCGTTGATGATGCCGGCGATGCTGCGGATGCGGTTGGCGGCGAGGCCTTCGCGCAGGGCTTTGATAATCGGGATGCCGCCTGCTACTGCCGCTTCAAATTGCACCATGACGTTTTTTTCTTCCGCCAGCGGGAAGATTTCGTTGCCGTATTCGGCGAGCAGTTTTTTGTTGGCGGTAACGATATGTTTGCCGTTTTCAATGGCTTTCAACACAGCGTCTTTGGCGATGCCGGTACCGCCGAACAATTCGACGACGACATCGACGTCTTCACGCGCGACCAGTTCGAACGGGTCTTTGACGAAGGCTGCGGACGGACAGGTTTGGCGGGCTTTTTCTTCGCTCAAGTCGCATACGGCACTGATGCGCACTTCGCGTCCCAAACGGCGGCTGATTTCCGCCGCATTGTCCTGCAACACGGCAGCCGTACCGCCGCCGACCGTACCTAAACCTAAAAGACCGATGTTTACTGGCTTCATTGTGCCTCCTTGTGAGCCGATTTTCTTAAATCAAAAAGTAAAAACAGAAATTCAGAAAGCCTGAAACGTGACGCCGCCGCAGGGGATTGATATAGTGGATTAACTTTAAATCAGGACAAG
>NZ_KV789551.1:0-5579 GCF_001807625.1 Neisseria sp. HMSC03D10 | reverse complement strand
CGTACTGGTTTAAAGTTAATCCACTATAATGCTGATTTTGCAAGGGCGGAAGACGCAGGCTAAAGTCGCCCATCCTACCTGAAATTGCCTGATTTTGCACCTTTTTTACGGAACGCGGCGAAAGGGCGGGAAGCCTGTTTGAAATTGATATATTAAGCCGAGAAAGAAACGGAAGAAAAATGCTGATTGAAGAAAACAAAACCGATGAAACCCTAAGCCTGACCGCTTATCGGGCGGGCGCAATCGAAGCGGGCGGCAAAACCTACACCGCGCCCATCATCTGGCGCAACGGCAAAATCGAAGCAATGAAGGCGCAAACACCGTCCGAGCTGACTGCCGCCGACCTGTTTCAGACGACCTCAGATTTAGATGATTTGCCCGAAGTCATCATCATCGGCACAGGAGAGAAGCAGCAGTTCCTCCATCCGAAAATCGCCGCCGAACTTGCCGCACACGGCATCGGGTTGGAATGTATGAACACAGCCTCCGCCTGCCGCACGCTGGTGTTGCTGCAAGGCGAAGGGCGCAGCGTTTGGGCTTGGCTATGGGTGTGAACGGGCATGACAAAGGTCGTCTGAAAATTTTAGACGACCTGTTTTGAGCATATCGCCTTTAATTATGTATCGCTTGGCAAATAGATAAAAACCTTCTATCCTCGTCAATATTTTTCGTCAACCTAAAAAAGGAAACCCTTATGGCTCAAATTACCTTCCACGACAACCCTGTCCATACTTCCGGCGACCTGCCCGCTGTCGGTCAAACCGCGCCTGCATTCAACCTGACCGCTGCCGACCTGTCCGACAAAACTTTGGCGGATTTTGCGGGCAAACGCAAAGTATTGAACATTTTCCCGAGCGTCGACACCGGCGTGTGCGCCCAATCCGTGCGTACATTTAACCAACGCGCGTCTTCTTTGGACAACGCGGTTGTGCTGTGCATTTCAGCCGATTTGCCGTTTGCCCAAGCGCGTTTCTGCGGTGCGGAAGGTTTGGACAATGTTGTGAACTTGTCTACATTCCGCAGCAGCTTTGCCGCCGATTACGGCGTCGCCCTGACCGACAGCCCGTTGCGCGGTCTGACTGCGCGTGCCGTTGTGGTTTTGGACGAAAACGACAAAGTCCTGCACAGCGAACTGGTTGCCGAAATCGCCAACGAGCCTGATTACGACGCGGCTTTGGCTGTTTTGTAAACAAGGGGTTTAAAGCTGAAAAAGGTCGTCTGAAAAGTTTCAGACGACCTTTTGTCCTTCTTCCTAAACTATTTTGCAGGCGGCTTCAATTCAAACACTTCGGGATGCGCCTTAAAATATTCTACGGCGATAAATCCGCCGCCGATGATGATCACCAGGAACACCGCCATGACAATCATGGCAAGGATGAATTTGTCCGAAGGATGAGCATCGGGCTTTTGTTTATCCGCCATTATTTCATCTCCGAGAGCCAGTCGCGGGCGGTGAGAAACTCGTTCAGCCGCGCTTCGGGCGAACCTTCTTCCGGCGCGTATTGATACTCGAAGCGCACCAAAGGCGGCATGGACATCAAAATGCTTTCCGTGCGTCCGCCGCTTTGCAGGCCGAACAGCGTGCCCCTGTCCCAAACCAAATTAAATTCTACATAACGCCCGCGCCGGTAAAGCTGGAAATCGCGCTCGCGTTCGCCGTATGGCGTGTTTTTGCGTTTCGCCACAATCGGCAGATACGCCTCAATATAGCCTTCGCCGACTGCCTTGATGAAATTCAGACATATGTCGAAATCCCAACGGTTCAAATCGTCGAAAAACAAACCGCCCACGCCGCGCGTTTCGCCGCGGTGTTTCAGGTAAAAATACTCGTCGCACCATTTTTTGAACTCGGGATAAACCGCTTCCCCAAACGGCGCGCACACGTCCCGCGCCACCGTGTGCCAATGCAAAATATCTTCTTCAAACGGATAAAACGGCGTCAAATCAAAGCCGCCGCCGAACCACCACACAGGCTCGCCGCCTTCCGGATACGCGATAAAAAAGCGCACGTTCGCATGGCTGGTCGGCACATACGGATTTTTCGGATGAATCACCAGCGACACACCCATCGCTTCAAACGCCGCGCCCGCCAGTTCAGGGCGGTGCGCCGTCGCCGAAGCGGGCATTTTGTCGCCTTTCACGTGCGAAAAGTTCACGCCCGCCTGCTCGAATACCGCGCCGTTTTTCAACACGCGGGTTTCGCCTACGCCCAATTTGCCCGTCCATTCTTCACGCGCAAACACCGCCCCGCCGTCTTCTTGCTCAAGCGCGGCGCAGATTTGGTTTTGCAGGTTTTTCAATACGGTTAAAACGGCTTCGGTGTGCATGGGTATTCCTTGCTTTTATGATGAGACAGAGTTCGTCGGGTTGATGAGAGAATTTAATTCGGTATTGTAGTCTGAAATGAGAAATTAAGGTCGTCTGAAAACCCTTTTTCAGGATTTTCAGACGACCTTTCCGTTTTACACAATGCTTAAACGGGCAAGCGGATTATGCGCCGTAAACGGGGTATTTGTCGCAAAGTGCGGTGATTTGCTTGCGGACGTTTGCCAGATTCGCTTCGTCTTCAGGATTTGCCAAAACGTCGGCAACGAGGTTGGCGAGGACTCGGGCGTCGGCTTCGTTAAATCCGCGCGTGGTCATGGCGGCGGAGCCGATGCGGATGCCGGAGGTAACGAACGGTTTTTCCGGGTCGTTGGGGATAGCGTTTTTGTTGACAGTGATGTTTGCTTTGCCCAATGCGGCTTCGGCGGCTTTGCCGGTGATTTTCATCGGTTGTAGGTCAACGAGGAAAACGTGGCTTTCGGTGCGGCCGGAAACGATGCGCAAACCGCGTTTGACCAATTCTTCCGCCATCGCTGCGGCGTTGATTTTCACCTGTTTCGCGTATTGTTTGAACTCGGGTTGCAGGGCTTCTTTGAACGCAACGGCTTTGGCGGCGATGACGTGCATCAGCGGGCCGCCTTGCAGGCTTGGGAAGATGGAAGAGTTCAACGCTTTTTCATGCGTGTTGTCGCGGCACAAAATCACGCCGCCGCGCGGGCCGCGCAGGGTTTTGTGGGTGGTGGTGGTCACGAAGTCGCAGAATGGGACGGGGTTGGGGTATTCGCCGCCGGCAATCAGACCTGCGTAGTGCGCCATATCGACAAAGAGGTAGGCACCGACTTTGTCGGCGATTTCGCGGAATTTCGCCCAGTCGATTTGCAGGGCGTAGGCAGATGCGCCGGCAACGATCATTTTGGGTTTGTGTTCGAGCGCGAGACGTTCGACTTCGGCGTAATCGAGGACTTCGTTTTCATCCAAGCCGTAGGTAATGGCGTTGTAGAGTTTGCCGGAAATGTTGACGCTGGCGCCGTGGGTCAGGTGTCCGCCGTGGGCGAGGCTCATGCCTAGGATGGTGTCGCCGGGTTTGAGGACGGAGGCGTACACGGCTTGGTTGGCTTGGGAGCCGGAATGGGGTTGGACGTTGGCGTATTCTGCACCGAAGAGTTCTTTGACGCGGTCGATTGCCAGCTGTTCGACGATATCGACGTATTCGCAGCCGCCGTAGTAGCGTTTGCCGGGGTAGCCTTCGGCGTATTTGTTGGTCAATTGCGAACCTTGTGCCTCCATCACGGCGCAACTGACGTAGTTTTCGGAAGCAATCAGTTCGACGTGGTCTTGCTGGCGTTGGTCTTCTTGGGCAATGGCGGCTGCCAGCTCCGGATCATATTGGGCTAGGTTGACGCTTTTTGAAAACATCTTCTCGACTCCTTTGTCGGTTGGGAAACGGGGATTGATAAGTGTTGAACAATGTACCAAATCGGTTTGGATTGTCAACGATTTTATCTTTCAGACGACCCCTTTGCTGCTTGGAGGGTCGTCTGAAAAGTTTTATTTGAACAGATTGTCTTGTTTCAAATGAAATTCGATTTTTTCGAGCAGGGCTTCGAGGTCGGTCTCGGCTTGGGCGGCGGCGAGGTTTTTGCCCAACTCCTCCAAAGCCAGCGCATCGAGCCTGCGGCGTTCGAGTTTGCGCGCTTCTTCGTTGAAGATTTTGATGTTGTCGGGCAGGACAAGCGGCGGCACGCTGCCGTCGGTCGTATAGAACGCTTCATCCGCAAACACGAACCCCTCCGGCAAGGCGGGCGCATTGTCGTAGTCGGCATCGTTGACCGGCATCCACTCGGAATGCTGTTCCAACAGGATGAATTGCCCGTTCATGCCGTAAATGTGGGCAAAACGGGAGAGCTTGGGGCGTTTGGTGTTCATGCAAAGATTGTATGCCGATGATGCGGGAGCGTCTAGGGTGGAAATTTGTGTCGTCGCAGTAGGAAGGTCGTCTGAAAGTAGTATAATTACAGATTCGATAAAATCTTGAAGACAAATATAAAAAGGGAAACCCCAATGTCAGCAAACACAAACAAGCAATGGTTAAGCGTCATCGCCCTGGCGGTCGGCGCATTCATTTTCAACACCACCGAATATATCCCGATTGCCCTATTGAGCGACATCGGTGCGACCTTCAATATGCCGCCGACCGAAGTCGGCATCATGATTACCGTGTATGCGTGGATTGTCGCGCTGCTGTCACTGCCGCTGATGCTGGTAACGAAAAACATCGAACGCCGAAAGCTGCTGCTCATCCTCTTCGCGTTCTTTACCCTCAGCCACATCGTTTCCTATTTCGCCCGAAGTTTCGAAATCTTGCTCGTCAGCCGTATCGGCATCGCCCTGACGCACGCCGTGTTTTGGTCGATTACCGCCTCGCTGGCGGTACGTGTCGCGCCGCAGGGTAAAGGCAATCAGGCTTTGGGGCTGCTCAGTACGGGGACGGTCATGGCGATGGTGGCGGGCATCCCGCTGGGGCGTGTTATCGGGCAACATTCAAGCTGGCAGTTCAGCTTTTTGCTTATCGGACTTTGCGCGGCGGCAGTCATGGGCATATTGGCGAAAAACCTGCCGCTGCTGCCCAGCGTAAACACAGGTTCGCTCAAAAGCCTGCCCGGATTGCTCAAGCGCAAAAACCTCATGCTGCTCTACGCGCTGACCGTTCTCCTGATTACCGCCCACTTTACGGCATACAGCTATATCGAACCCTTCGTCCTGCAAGCCGGCGGCTTCGCGCCCGAACAAGTGACCATCGTCTTGAGCCTGTACGGGCTGGCGGGGTTTGCCGCGTCGTATCTGTTCGGCAAATGGTTTGCCAAACACCAGCGCGCATTCCTGATGACCTCGGTATCCGTCATTATGGCTTCAACGCTCTGCCTGCTGCCCCTTGCCGCTTACCCGATAGCCGTTTACGCGCTGGTGTTTGTCTGGGGTATCGCCATCGTCGTCTTGAGCCTCGGCATGGTCTCCAAAGTATTGGACTTTGCCTCGGATGCGACGGATGTAGCCAACTCGATTTACTCAGGCCTCTACAACGTCGGCATCGGCGGCGGCGCGCTTTTGGGACATTACGTTACCGTGTGGGCGGGCATTTCCAACATCGGCTTTGCTGCCGCAATCTTGGCAGCGGCAGGATTGGGCGTGTGTCGGATGTTGGTTGAGATGCGGAAATAAGGGGGGTGGCGGATTCGCATTTGAAGTGCAACTTT
>NZ_KV789550.1:0-7625 GCF_001807625.1 Neisseria sp. HMSC03D10 | reverse complement strand
CTCAGAACCGACGGCTGGGGCGCCGTACGGGCAGGTAAAGGCATACTCGTCAGCTCGGATGCTCAGGGAGGCGCAAAAGGCGAAGTTCTGGAGATGGGCAAAGCGATACGACGCATGCGAAAAGCATTGGTTGCTGCCAAATTACTAGATACTGCCGCCAAACGTGCGGGCAATACCGCAACAGAAAGCATTGCCCAAGCAAACCACATCAACAGCAACTTAAAGAAACTGAAAAAATCGGGAGTAGTCATTTCCGCTCCCGACGGTCTGGCCGCCAGTACCAAACAAAGCATATTGAATACAGCGCAAGGACATATCCACTGGGTCAGCATGCAGGACAGCAATGTCAGTGCAGGCAAGAATTTTACTGCGCATGCACTGAAAAGCATCAACCTATTTGCACAAAATAAAGCCGTTAAAATCCATGCAGCCCAAGGCAAGATTGAAATACAGGCAAAAAATAACAAGATGCAAATTGATGCAAAAAAAGACCTTGAGCTGACCAGCAGTACTGCCAAAGTAATGATCGTCGGCAAGGACGAAGTGATGATTAGCGGTGGTGGAGGCAGCTACATTAAATTGAAAAACGGTGAAATCATTCTTGCATCGCCTAAAATCGTTCGCGTCAAAGCGCCAGCAATGCCGGTGGGCGGTTCTGATAGCTTTTTCTTTAATGGTTTTGCAAAAACTGATAAAACCTGTATCCCTTGCAAGATTGCCGAATTAATTGGTCGTCCTGTCAATCCTATTTCAGGCATAAAAGTTTTACCGGATGAAACTGATTTTGCTTTTGATGGATTGGTGCCGTTTGTATGGAGCCGCAGCTATTTTTCTGATTTGGAAGAAAGTTGGCTGGGTAGCGGCTGGCGTACCACATTGAGTGCAAAATTGGAGCGTAAAGACGGTCGTTTTACCTATACCGATAACCAAGGGCGTACATTTGAACTGCCAGAACTGGAGGAAGATGAAGGACAGGTTCTGTTTGAAGCAGAACAAATCATCTTCGAACGAATCGATAATGGCAGCTATCAAATTAGCAGTTTGGATGGGGATAGTAGACAGAGATTCTCTCCGTTACATCTGAATGGAACAAACCGTATCGGCAGTGGTGATGGCGATTATGTTCTTACGCGTGTTAGCGACCGTCATGGGAATGGCTACCGTATTGTTTATAATGAAGATACCGGTTTGCCTCATACTGTTATTGACGAACTGGGCCGGAAGATATGGTTTGAATTTGACAATCTCAGCCCTTTAACGCAGATCCCCGTTTACCGCCTTACCAGCATGGGTAGCTACAACGATAATCTACCTGAAGGTCGGGAAGTTCTTGTCCGTTACCGTTATGACGACAACGGCGATCTTGTCGCAGTAGAAGATACCGAAGGTTTCGTTCACCGACGTTTCGGCTATCGCCGCCACATGATGATTCGCCACCAAACTACAGCCGGATTAAATACCTACTATCAATACGACCATTACAATCCCCAAGGTCGGGTATTGCGCAGCTATACCGACAACGGTGAAGAGTGGCGCTTTGCCTATGCCGACGGGCATACCCAAATCACTGATGCATTAGGACGTAGTGAACACCTTTATTACGACCATCATGGCGAAGTCGTTAAAAGAGTCTTTGCAGATGGCAGTAGCGTTTTGACTGAACGCGATGCATTGGGCCGTCCCATTAAAATTACTGATGAAATGGGACGTGAAACCCGCTACCGTTATAACGAATGCGGGCTGCTGACCTTTGTTGGCGGAGAAGGTGGACAAAATCAGCACATTCATTATGACCAAGAACGCCGACCGGTAGAGATCACCCTCCCGCACAATCAAAAGACCCTGATTGAGTATAACGAACAAGGGTTACCTGCAACCCAAAGCGATAGCAAAGGCAATACAACCCGTTACCGTTACAACGAAAATGGGCAAATTACCCAAATTACCGATGCTAAAAACAATACCTATACATTTGAGTATGATCAGCACCGCCGCCTAAGCACTCAAACCGACTGTTCCGGCCAGCAAACCCGCTATACCTATAACGAAGAAGGCAAACTTGCAAGTATTACCGATGCAGCCGGTCACACCACACACTACCATTACCAAAACGGAGAACCATTGCGTATTAATTATCCGGATGGCAGCAGTGAACACTTCAGCTACGATCACGCTGGCCGACTGAGTGTTCTGACAGATGCCGAAGGCAACCGTACCGCCTACGATTACGACAATGACAGCAAACCAACCATCCGCTACAACGCGCTGGGTGATGCATTCCAATACCGTTACGATCTTGCAGGTCGTCTGAAAACCCTCGTCAACGAAAACGGCGACAGCTATACCTTCGAATACGATGAACGCGACCGTCTAATCCGCGAGACCGGCTTTGACGGCAAAATGACACGTTACACCTACAACCCTGCCGGCGAACTCATACGCGAAGAAGAATACGCGTCTGGGAACATTGACGTGCGTACTCGCCCGATACGGACGATCACCTACCACCGCGACCGTATCGGCCGTATCCGTCAGAAAGACAGTCATCTGGACGGCGGAGAAATCCTGAGCACCCACTACCGCTATGACAAACTTAACCGTCTGATCCAAGCACACAACGCCCATAGTGAGCTTCGCTTCGGCTATGATCACAACGGACTGATTAAAGAACAGCTCATCCACTTGGATGAACCTATTACGTCCAGTACCAGCCGTTCACAATCCAAAGATGTTGCTGCACAGATTACCGAACACCGTTACGACGTACTGGGCAACCGCACCCAAACCATCCTGCCGACAGGTGAAGTTTTAAACCGCCTGTATTACGGCAGCGGGCACTTACACCACGTCAACCTCGACGGCACCACCCTTGCCGACATCGAGCGTGATGCCCTGCATCGCCCAGTCGAGCGGACTATCGGCAAGTTGAATACCCAATTTCAACTTGACCCATTAGGTCGTCTGAAACAACAAATTGCCCAACCGAACGGTCACAACAAAGCAGACCCTGCCGTCCTTATCGGTCGCCGTTACCAATACGACACTACCGGCAACCTCGTCCGTACCGAAGACCAAACCAGCGGCAGCAGGGATTACACCTATGACGCACTGGGCAGAATTACCCAAAGCGCGGACGAGCACTATCGCTACGACCCTGCCCACAACCTTACCGACGAAAGCAGAATCGGTGGTAACCGTCTTACCCAATACAAAGGCATCAGTTACCGCTACGACCCGTTGGGCAACCTGATCGAAAAACAGCAGCATGACGGCGAAATCCAACATTACCGCTACAATGCCGATAACCAACTGACCGAAGCCGAAATCCATCGCCCCGGACAAAACACCGTCTTATATCGCTACCGCTACGACCCCATAGGTCGCCGCATAGCCAAGGTCCATCCAGATGGCAATGAAATCCAATACCTGTGGGACGGCAGCCGCTTATTACAGGAGTACCGTAAAGACCGCACCTACACCTACATTTATACCGAAGACCGAAACTATGAACCCCTTGCCCAAATCACCACCTACAATGGCTCAGATAAGGCACGAGAAATCCTGTATTACCACAACGATCAAATCGGCATCCCGCGAGAGATGACCGATGGGGAAGGCAAAATTGTTTGGAGCGGTGACTATAGCGGCTGGGGCAAACTGACCCAAGAAAGTCGTCTGAAACTGGATATACATCAACCCTTCCGTCTGCAGAATCAGCATTATGATGAAGAAACGGGGCTGCATTACAACTTCTTCCGCTACTATGATCCGGAGATTGGGCGGTTTACACAGCAGGATCCGATTGGGTTAGCAGGCGGGGAGAGCCTGTATAGATTTGCAAACAGTGTGCAGACTTGGATAGATGTGTTTGGTTTATCTGAGCTTCAGTTATTTGGTATTAGTGATATTGCAGCAAAAAATTTAGAGAATCAATTTCATACAGAACAGGGGAAATATATTGAGGCACAACGTAAAGCAGCACAAAAAAGTGGAAATAACCAATGTGCAACAGGTGTAGGTGTACTTTTTGGAAGACATATGGCGCAGCTAAGTAAAGATCCAAAATGTAAGAACGTACATCAATTCCAAGGTACTTTAGCAGATTCTAGAAACGCTACCTTAGCTGTAACGGGTGTAGGGGGGGCTGCAGTAGTAACAACGGCCGCAGCAGCTCCTGAACTTATTCCACTGGCAGCAAGAGGAGTTAATGTTCTATCAAAAAGTTCGGCTGCACAGGCATTGACTTCTTTATCCGCTGTTGAAAAAAGTGTAGGGATTTCTGCTGTGGTATCCGGTACAACTCAAATTATGCAAAATGGTCGAGTTAATGCTTGTGCGTTTGGAGTAGATATGGTAACTGGTGCAGCAGGATCAGGGTTAACTAAATTAGGTTCGCAAGCTGGATTATCCGTTGGATCTGGAGCTATGTCTGATTATATGTGCCAAGGCAAATCAATAACAGAGACGTTGAAAGGGGTTCCAGGTAATGCATTGGGTACCGCTGCAGGATTTGGAGTAGGTAAAACTGGAGCTGGGGATATTAGTCAGGCTCTCATAAATGAGGCTACAAAACAGTCTATTAATACTGGTATGGATATGGTGGTTCCATCTAAGAAACCTTAATTAAAAGGAGATATCAATGATTAAAAGTATAAATTACTATCTTAATGTCATTATTTTATCTTTAATTGTTGGTTGCAGTGGGTCTAATCAGACGATTAGGGATACGCAATGCGATCCACAGGGTCCGTTTTTATATTTAGAGCAATGTGCTATCGAAGGAGATATTTCTAGTCAATATAACTTAGCTGTTAGATATATGGATGGATTAAATGCTCCGAAAGATCTAAAGCAAGCTTTTTATTGGATGGAACAGGCTGCAAAGAATGGAGATATCCGAGCACAATCTGACCTAGGTTTGCTCTATTATAATGGCTGGGGCATCTATAAAGATTATAAAAAAGCCTTTGAATGGACACAAAAAGCTGCAGAGCAGGGAAGTGTTCCAGCTAATAATAATATGGGCTTTTTTTACAGCCATGGAGTTGGTGTGTCGGTAGATTGGAAAAAAGGAGCAGAATATTATCAATTGGCTGCAAATCAAGGATATATTGATGCCTATCAAAATTTATCTACTATGTACTTTAGCGGGAAAGGTGTTGATATAGATATAAATAAAGCATTGGAATTTGCTAAAAGAGCTGCAGAGGATGGAGGTAATCAAATGGCCATTTATAACTTGGGTACAATTTATTCTTTAATAGGTAAAACAGAAGATGCTATTTTTTGGTTGAGAAAAGCAGCTGAATTAAATATGGCAGTAGGGCAGGCAGAATTGGCAGGTGTGTTAGCCCCAATAGCCAAAACAGAAGCCGAAAAACAGGAAGCTAAGCAATGGTTAGAAAAAGCTTTGGCTCAAAATGATCCTTATGCTTATACTGTAGCCGGTGTGTTGTATTCTGAAAAAAATAATGTTTTCCCTATTAATGAGAAAAAAGCTTATGAATATTATAAAAAAGCTGCCGAACTTGGTGAAGAAAAATCACAAACTATTTTGGCCTCATGGTATTGGGAAGGACGGTATGTACCAAAAGACGAGATAACAGCAGTGGAATGGTTCGAACGTGCGGCCAATAACGGTGAAATTAAAGCAGCCAAAAAATTGGTAGAAATCTATGGACAGGGTAGCAAAAATATTCCGAAAAATGAGGTAAGAAAGCAATATTGGCAGGATAAGCTTTCTGAGTAGAAAATTATTACCCTCAAGCCTATAAGCAGAGAAAGAATAAGGGAAAATACCCTATTGACAAGATAGAAGTAATAACCTACTTCTGTTACTCAAAGCCGGAACTTACGTACCGTTTACAGCAAGATGCGGCATCGATAACTTAAAGCCAAATCAGTCAAGGAGAGTCTCTGTCTGTCAGATTAGTGTAAAGTAAAAAAGGTCTAATTAAAGGCTGTCTGAAACTGAATTTAGCTTTTCAGACGGCCTTTGTTTTATTCATTGAATACAACAAGCAATTATAAAAGCAGTCGCTCTATCACTGATAGTGTGCTCAATCTGATAATGTGCTCAATGGAATAGGATGGGACAAAGATAAGGAATACCAGCTGTAGAAGGCAATACTTATACCATTGATCAAGTTGCATATATCAGAGATGCAAGCAAAGAAGAGTATGATGCCAGTCCTCATGTAACCATAGTAGGTTGTAATGGGGAAATTATCACCAGCAAAGAAGAAGCCCGCAACAGTTGCGCCGCCGAACGTAAGATTTCATTTTAATCAAGAAAGGATAATCCATGAATGATACCGAAAAGAGACTCACCGCTATTCGTTATACCGCCGACCGCACCCAACGGCACAACGAACATGGCTTTGCACTGTTGAAGCTGGGCATACGTGGCGCAATCTATTTTAATACCCGCGATGATGTCGCAGATGCCTTAACCGCTCTGATGGATTTCTATTACGAATGGGCGAAAGACAAGCTGACAATAGCTAGGCACGAAAGAGGCCATAGGGATATAAAAAAAGTCAAACTGACCGAAAAATCATATCTGAAAGAACGGGATACAATCTACCGGTGGTTGGACAATCGGGAGGAAAATCCGCCAGAGGTGATGTGGGGAATGCAAAGCGAGCATGCAAATACCAGCGCATCCTATTATTTCGACATTACCTCTATTGCCGCAGGTTTGGTTAATAAAGCCCATATGCCGCTAGGCACCCTGCTTTTTAACCTGCCACTGGAAATTTTGTCTTCTCACCAAGATTTGGCAAAATTAGATGAATTTGTCGACAAGATTGCAGAGAAGCTGGATGTGTTCCATGGCTATATCGGTCTGGCAGCAATTCCACCGCATAACTATTACGATGGTGCGCCATACGAATACGGGGTGTGTCGCGAGAATTTCGGTCTGATTCCGGTCACGACCGATTATTTGGCAGATTTCTATGACTACAATATCCGCAGTATCAGTTGGTACACATTGATCGGCAGAGAACTTTACGGACAGCTTCCGGCAGGCAGGATAGAGCCTGTTTTGGCAAATCATCCCGATATTCAAATGCGTGATATAGCAGGTATCAAAGTTTTCAAAATTGGCAATTTACCTGAAACCGGAGATATCCACGAAGATTTACCCTTGGACTACATTGCGCTAAACCGCGCTTTAGAACCGATACGCGAAAAATACCCCCGTGAAAATATGGGCGGCATTACCCGCGAACAGATGTATTATTGGTCGAGAAGATGGGACGGTTGGGAAGTGGAAGAAAAAGACGGCAAGAAGATCTACACCCAAGCACCGCAGGAAATCATTGGCGTCGAGGAAGAGCCTGTCCCGATTTCGGGCATATGGAAAATCACCAGCTTTGACGGCGAAACCCGTCATTTCAATAAAGGTGAAATTTTCCCTGAAGGAGAGGGGGTACGGACTCAAGATGTGCTACTCGGCCCCCAAATGGGTCTGACCATTTGGGAGCTTGTCAAAGGAGACCATGACGAGCCGTTGCGTAGAAAATCTATATGGTAAAGCCAGGCCATAAACAATCTGTCGACAGGTGGGTTCGGGAGATGCAGTAGTGATCTGCGGTACGCTGTTGGCTGCGTATGTGCAG
>NZ_KV789549.1:0-2175 GCF_001807625.1 Neisseria sp. HMSC03D10 | reverse complement strand
TTGGGGGGAAAGGCTTTTTTGCAAAGGTCTCAATTTTTAAGAAACAGTCACACCGGATAAAGGAAAAGAACAAGTTTGCCGCTGCTGTAAAAAGGTCGTCTGAAACCGCCTTGACGTTTTCAGACGACCTTTGAGGCGATGGCGCACAAGGCTTACGGCAAAATCTCAATTTCCGCGTTGTGTTTCACGCTGCGGTAGAGTTCGTCGATTTCCTCGTCCGTTACCGCGATGCAGCCGTCGGTCCAGTCTCTTTGCAGGTGTTTTTTGCCGATAGAACCCCAGCCGTTTTTGATGCCGTGGATTTTAATCAGCCCGCCCGGACTTTTACCTTGTGCCGCCGCGTAGGCTTTGTCGGATTCGTTAGGGTAAGAAACGCCGAGATTTTTATGGTATGCGCTGTTGGGATTGCGATCGTTGATGCGGTATTTCCCTTCGGGCGTTTTGCCGTCGCCTTCAAAGTGTTTATGCCCGACGGGCTGCTTGCCCAGCGCAATGGGGTAGGTTTTCAGCAACTTGCCTTGCGAGTACGCCGACATGGTGCGCTTGCTTTTATGTACGACCAATCTGTCGATAACGGCATCTTCAGGAAGCGGCGTTTCGCTTGACTCGGCAACGGACGACTCGCCTGATGTCGCAACGGTCTGCTCGGAACGGATGGGCATGGAATACCAAACCACTCCGGCAGCGACTGCCAAAAGCAAAACCGCCGCCAAACTGATTTTCAACCCTCTTTTCATGTTTCAGACGACCTTACAAAGCCTTAAACGCCTCGATAAATACTTCCGAACGGTGCGCATAGCCTTTAAACATATCGAAGCTCGCGCAGGCGGGGCTGAGCAGCACAATATCGCCCGCTTCGGCTTGGGCGTATGCCGTCTGAACGGCTTCTTCCAAAGTGGCGCAGTCGGTCATATCCAGATCGCAGCCGTCCAAATCTCGGCGGATTTGCGGCGCATCGACGCCGATCAGGAACACGCCTTTTGCCTTGCCGGCAAGTGCGTCGCGCAGGGGCGTGAAGTCCTGCCCTTTGCCCATGCCGCCCAAAATCACGAAAAGCGGATTTTGCAAACCGGCAATCGCGGCGGCGGTCGCGCCGACGTTCGTGCCTTTGCTGTCGTCGATGAATACCACGCCGTTTTTCTCGCCGATTTTTTCCACGCGGTGCGGCAGGCCTTGGAAGGTTTTGACGTGTTCGAGCAATGCTTCGCGCGGCAAACCGACGGCTTCGCACAAAGCCACGGCAGCCATGACGTTGGCGGCGTTGTG
Organism: Neisseria sp. HMSC03D10; assembly: GCF_001807625.1. NCBI lineage: Bacteria > Pseudomonadati > Pseudomonadota > Betaproteobacteria > Neisseriales > Neisseriaceae > Neisseria > Neisseria sp. HMSC03D10. The sequence continues at coordinate 909 of NZ_KV789549.1, read as the reverse complement.
CAAGCCTTGCAGCGGAATGTCTTGCGTGGCAATCAAATCTTCATTGCCTTGTTTCAGACGACCCGTCTCGCGTTCTAACCAAAAATCGGCCTCGTGTTCCAACGAAAACCATTTCACCTCGCGCCCTGCACGCTTCATGGCGCGGCAGAACACGTCGTCTGAATTTAAAACCTGCACGCCATCGCCACGGAAAATCTTGGCTTTGGTATGCGCGTAGTCGAGCAAATCGTCGTAGCGGTCGAGATGGTCTTCGGAAATGTTCAGCACCGTCGCCGCAGTCGGGCGCAGGCTTTCGGTGTTTTCCAGTTGGAAGCTGGAAAGCTCCAACACCCACACGTCCGCCTTTTTGCTTTCGCGCTGCAATTCCGCCTCCAAAACCGGCGTGCCGATATTGCCCGCAATGACGGTATCCAGCCCGCACTTGATGCAGAGATAGCCGACCAGGCTCGTTACCGTGGTTTTGCCGTTGCTGCCGGTAATCGCAATCACCTTGTCGCCGCGGCGGTTCACAATGTCTGCCAGCAATTCGATGTCGCCCAACACGCGCCCACCGTTTTGCTTGAACACATCAATATCAGGCTGCCGCTCGCTGATGCCGGGGCTGAGTGCCAAAATATCGAAACCGTTGGAGAGCGCATCTTTCAGACGACCCGTATAAAACACTAGCCCTTCAAACATCTTACCGATTTGCGACACGCGCTCCGGTTTCAGCTCCGCATCATAAGCGGCAACCTCCGCGCCGTTTTTGCGCAGATAGGCAATCATGGAAATACCCGTACCGCCGAGTCCGGCGACGAGGATTTTTTTGTTTTGGAAAGTCATTTTGGTTTTGTCCTAAATATTCAGACGACCTTGGGATAAAGATTCAATATCCTGCCTGATTCAATTCTCGGTAAGCATCGCAACCTA
>NZ_KV789548.1:0-18432 GCF_001807625.1 Neisseria sp. HMSC03D10 | reverse complement strand
GCCGTACTGGTTTAAAGTTAATCCACTATATCTTCCAGACTTTATCTTTCAGGCTAACTCAACCTTTAGTACGTTCCAACAGTTCTTCCGCCAAGGCGAGGTAGGCTTTGGTGCCTTTGGCGTTGGCGTCGTAGGCGAGTGCGGGCATGCCGTGGCTGGGGGCTTCGGCGAGGCGGACGTTGCGGGGGATGACGGTTTGGAACATCAGGTTGCCGAAATGTTGGAAAAGCTGTTCGCTAACTTCGACGACGAGGCGGCTGCGGCTGTCGTAGAGGGTGCGGACGATGCCGGTGATGTCGAGGCGCGGGTTAATTGCCTGACGGATTTTGCGCACGGTGGCGATGAGGTCGGAGATGCCTTCGAGGGCATAGTATTCGCACAACATGGGGACGATGACGCCGTTGGCGGCGACGAGTCCGTTGAGCGTGAGCAGGGTCAGCGAAGGGGGGCAGTCGATGAGGACAAAGTCGTAGTCGTTTTCGACGGTTTGCAGGGCGTTTTTGAGGCGGATTTCGCGGGCGATTTCTTGCACCAGCTCGATTTCGGCACCGGCAAGCGCGCGGTTGGCGCCGAGTACGTCGTAGCTGCCGTCTCCGCTGCGGACGACGGCAGTCTTGATGTCGGTATCGCCCAAGACGACTTGGTACACGCCTTCTTCGAGGCGGGCTTTGTCTATGCCGCTGCCGGTGGTGGCGTTGCCTTGCGGGTCGAGGTCGATGACGAGGACGCGTTTGCCTTTGGAGGCGAGCGATGCCGCGAGGTTGACGGTGGTGGTGGTTTTGCCGACGCCGCCTTTTTGGTTGGCGACGGCGAGGATTTGTGCGCTCATGTTTTTGCTGCTGTCGGATAGGTGAATGGCGGAATTTTAACGTTTTTTGCTTGAAATGGGTATAAGGTCGTCTGAAAAGGAGGCGGCAATGGGCAGAGGCGTCTTTGTCGTATTTCTGCCTGCGTTTCGGTAAATTCTCTTTAAATCCAGACAAGGCGGGGTAATGCCGGCTGATTTAAAGTGGGCTTGCTATACAATATGCCGTTTTTTTAACTGCCCTAGAGATATACCATGAAAAAATCTTTCTTTGCCCTGTTGCTTGCCGTTGTTTTGCCTGCGGCCAATGCGGCTTCGGTTGCCGAATTGAAGGAGAGAATTGAAGTTTTAGAAGCCCGCGTCGCCAGCTTGGAACGCATTATCTTATCGGGTTCGCGCAACCCGAATCGGGTTTATGTGTGCAGCGTCAAGCCGTTTCAGAAATTGTTTGAGGCTTCGGGGAAAAACGAATGGGAAGCGCGCCGCGCTGTCCGCCGTGCCTGCAATGCGGAAACTTCGGCGATGTTCTGCGAAGACTCTGCTATCCATTGCGAAAAATACGAATAACGGGATTTGAATAACAAGGTCGTCTGAAACGGAATCGGGTTTCAGACGACCTTTTTAACGGCATTCCGTCTTGTTTAACGCTGTTTTTTGCGGATTTCTGCCACCATTTCCAAAGCGGTGCGGACAGCTTCAATCAGGCTGCCGGAGGCAGCTTTGCCTGTTCCCGCCAAATCCAGCGCGGTACCGTGGTCAACGGAAGTACGGATAAACGGCAGTCCGAGCGTAATGTTGACGCCTTGTCCGAAACCGGCATATTTCAGCGTCGGCAGCCCTTGATCGTGATACATCGCCAAAACGGCATCGGCATCTTTCAGCAAAAACGGCTGAAACACCGTGTCTGCCGGATATGGGCCGCTGACGTATATGCCTTCGCTTTTGAGGCGGGTCAGCGCAGGGGTGATGATTTCGGCTTCTTCGTGTCCCAAATGTCCGCCCTCGCCTGCATGCGGATTCAATCCGGTAACCAGGATATGCGGTTGGGCAATGCCGAATTTGTCGCGCAAATCGGCGTTCAAAATACGGACGACAGACTCGACGAGCGGCTGTGTTACGGCATCGGCGACCGCGCGCAGCGGTAAATGGGTCGTAACCAAAGCGACGCGCAGCCCGCCGCCTGCCAACATCATGACGACTTGTTCCGTCTGACTTTTTTCGGCGAGGTATTCGGTATGTCCGCTGAAGAATCCGCCAGCCGCACCTGCATCATTAATGATGCCTTTGTGCAGCGGCGCGGTTACCATGCCGTCGAATATGCCTTCGGTAATGCCTTGATATGCCGTGTCCAGCAGTTGCAAGACATAACGCGCATTGGCGGGATTGAGCCTGCCTGCTTCGCAAGGAGCGGCAAGCGGAATATGCAAAACTTCCAATTCCCCATGGCACAACGGGACTTTATCGGCATTACCTGATACAAAATCCCGCAAGACAACGTTTTTACCCAACATCTCCGCCCGCTGCGCCAATAGGCCTTTGTCGCCCAAAACGACGGGGCGGCACGGCAACTCGGCAAACGCCAAATCCAAACAAATATCGGGACCGATACCGGCAGGCTCGCCGGAGGTAACTGCCAATACGGGAAGAGACATGATGCGATTCCTTAATCTGGATAAAGGTCGTCTGAAAGTGGTTGATGGGGATTTCAGACGACCTTTGTTTTCATCTTTGCAATATAGGGCGGATTCCAATAAGACTCCGCCATCCCGTCATACCTACGCGCGGGAATGACGGCAGAGTCCGTATTAAAAAACAAATGAATCAACCCTATTGTAATCCGCTACAAAAAGGCCGGATTCAAAAATCCGACCCATCAGTTCCAGCAGAGTTGAAGGCTGTCTGAAACGGCAACCCTGCCACATTTTCAGACGACCTTCAGGCAGGCAGATTTTTTCAGCGGATAATCCCGCGCGTAGATTGGGCGAAGAAGTCTTTAAACACCGCCAACTCGGCCTGCGTTTCGGCGCGGCGGAGGATGTCGGCTTTGGCTTCTTCAAACGGGATGCCGCGGTGGTAGATGGTTTTATACACATCTTTGACGGCGGCGATCTGCTCGGCGGTGAAGCCGTTGCGGCGCATGCCTTCGCTGTTGATGCCTGCGGGTTCGGCGCGGTAGCCTGCCGCCATGAAGTACGGCGGTACGTCTTTGTGTACGCCTGCGGCGAAGGCGGTCATGGCGTAGTCGCCGATTTGGCAGAACTGGAACACCAGCGTGTAGCCGCCCAAGACGACGTAGTCGCCGATGGTAACGTGTCCGGCAAGCGAGGCGTTGTTGGCGAAGATGGTGTGGTTGCCGATGACGCAGTCGTGCGCGAGATGGCAGTACGCCATAATCCAGTTGTCGTCTCCGACGCGGGTTTCGCCGATGCCGGTTACCGTGCCGAGGTTGAAGGTGGTGAATTCGCGGATGGTGTTGCCGTTGCCGATAATCAGCTTGGTCGGCTCGTCGCGGTATTTTTTGTCCTGCGGGATTTCGCCGAGGCTGGCAAATTGGAAAATGCGGTTGTTTTCGCCGATGGTGGTGTGGCCGTTGATGACGGTATGCGGGCCGATTTCGGTGTTCGCGCCGATTTGGACGTTGGGGCCGATAACGGTGTACGCGCCGACTTTGACGCTGGAGTCGAGTTCGGCTTTGGGGTCAATGACGGCGGTCGGGTGGATGAGGGTCATGTTTTTCCTTTCCTGTCGTGTTGCCGCGAAGATGCGCGACGGCAACAGGTCGTCTGAAAACTTTCAGACGACCTTTTTCTGAACACTCAAACCACGCGTTTGGCACACATGATGATGGCTTCGACGGCGACTTGTCCGTCCACTTTGGCGACGGCGCTGAATTTGCCGATGCCGCGTTTGTTGGTCAGCAGCTCGACTTCGAAAACAAGCTGGTCGCCGGGGATGACTTGGCGTTTGAAGCGGGCTTCGTCTATGCCGGCGAAGAAGAAGAATTCGTTGTCTTTGCGGCCGCCTTCGCTGAGGATGGCGAGTGTGCCGCAGGCTTGCGCCATGGCTTCGATGATGAGTACGCCGGGCATGACGGGCAGGTCGGGGAAATGGCCTTGGAACTGCGGCTCGTTCATGGTGACGTTTTTAATCGCGGTCAGGGTTTTCATGGACTCGAAGGCGGTGATGCGGTCGAGTTGCAAAAACGGGTAGCGGTGGGGAATGAGTTTTTGGATGTCTTTGGCTTCGATGGGGAGTTGTACGTCCATGTTCGTCGTATTCCTTGGTATTTCGGGGTTGGCTGGGCGGTTTCATCGCGGGGGCTTTAAAACGGCTGGCTTTGCCGCTTTGTCGGGATTTAAAGCGCATCCGCCATGTAAACCGATTGTGGGATTATTCGTCTTTTTCGCTGTCGCTCAGACGGTTTTCCAATGTTTTGAGGCGTTTGTTCATTTCGCTCAGGCGGTGGATGTAAACGGCGTTGCGCGCCCATTCTTTATGGGTGGACATTGGGAAGATGCCGGCGAGGTGTTTGCCGCTTTCGGTAATGCTGTGGGTCACGGACGTGCCGCCGCCGATGGTGGTTTTGTCGGCGATTTCGATGTGTCCGACCGTACCGACGCCGCCGCCGATGATGCAGTAGCTGCCGATGGTAACGCTGCCTGAGATGCCGGTTTTGGCGGCGATGACGGTGTGCGAACCGATTTTGCAGTTGTGTCCGATTTGGACTTGGTTGTCGATTTTGGTGCCGTTGCCGACGGTGGTGTCGCTCATCGCGCCGCGGTCGATGTTGGTGTTCGAACCGATTTCTACGTCGTCGCCCAGCGTTACCGCGCCGGTTTGCGGGATTTTAAACCATGAATCGCCGGCGAAGGCGAGTCCGAAACCGTCCGCGCCGATGACTGCGCCGCTATGGATTTCGACGCGGTTGCCCAGTGTGCAGCCGTAATAAACGACGGCGTTGGGATGCAGGACGACTTCGTCTCCCAGTTTGCAGTCGTGTTGGACAACGGCGTTTGCCAAGATGCGGCAGCCTTCGCCGAGTACGGTGTTCGCGCCGATGTAGGCGTTTGCGCCGATTTCGCAGCTGGCAGGAACGGTCGCACTTTCTTCGACGACGGCGGTTGGATGGATGCCGCCGCGCGCTTTGACGATGGGTGAAAACAGGCGGGCGACTTTGGCGAAATAGAGATAGGGATCGTCGGCAACAATCAGGTTGCGTCCTTCAAATTCGTCCACTGCTTTGGCGGAAACGATGACCGCACCCGCGCTGCTGTCGTGGACTTCGGCTTTGTATTTCGGATTGGCGAGGAAGCTGATGTGTTCCGCCTGCGCGTCTGCGAGCGGGCGCACGGCGGCGACGGAAATGTCCTTGCCGCGCCATTCGCCGCCAAGCTGCGCTGTGATTTGAGACAGGGTGTAGGTTTTTGAAGTCATGATGTTTCGTAAGCTTTGGGATGAGGTCGTCTGAAAGGGACGGCGGGAGCAGTCGGACAGAACGGTTTGCCTAAAACGTATGCCGGCAGGAGTGATAAGACAGGTAATTATATCGTTTATTGGATTTTCAGACGACCCTTCGAGTGAAAGAGGTCGTCTGAAAACAGGTTTGCTGTATCTCGTTCAGCCTTCCGATTAACGTGTATTCAGGGCTTTAATCACGCTGTCGGTAATGTCGTAACGCGCGTTGACGTAAATCACGTCCTGCAAAATCACATCGTAGCCTTCGCGTTTGGCAAGATCGACGATGATGCGGTTGGCGTTTTGCTGGAGGGCGGCAAATTCTTCGTTGCGGCGCAGATTGTAGTCTTCTGCCAGCTCCGCCTGTTTCTTGCGGAACTGCTGAACCAGCTCGCCCCAGCGTTTTGCCGCAGCTTCACGCTCTTTGCCCTGCAATTTGCCTTCGGACAGGGATTTTTCGAGCTTCTCACCTTCTTGCTGCAATTTCTGCAAAGCGTCCTGACGGCTGCGGAATTCTTTTTCCAAGGTCGTCTGAATGCGTTGCGCCTGCTTGGACTCAAGATAAACGCGCTCGGTATTGATAAAGCCGATTTTCTGTACGGCTTCCGCCGCCGCAGCTTGGTTCATCAACCCGAAGCCCAATAAAGCCGCGCCGCCGAGGCGGAAGGCGTTGGCAATGATGTTCATCTGGATTTCCTTGATTTTGTATCCCGCCCATCAGCGGGATGACGGTTTGTTTTAAAAAAGAGGCAGGACGCCCTGCCCCTTTTCCTTCAGGTCGTCTGAAAACGTTTATCTACATAGGGATGTCAGTTTTCAGACGACCTTTTTCTGCCTACGTCAGAATGTGGTACCCAATTGGAACTGGAAGCGTTGGATTTCGTCGCTGTCTTTTTTCTTGATCGGGTAAGCGTAGCTGAACTTCATCGGACCCAACGGCGAGAGCCAAGTTACTGCCGCACCGGCAGAGTAGCGCAACTCTTCCTTGAAGGTCGATTTGTGGGTCTTGCCTAAGCCGTATGGGTTTTGAGCGGCATTGTTGGTGTAGTAGGTATTGCTACTGCTGTCGTTATAAGTTTTGCCGTCCCATACGCTGCCCGCGTCGGCAAACAGACTCAGACGGACGGAGCGGGAATCTTTGATGCCCGGCATCGGGAACAGCAACTCGGCGGAAACGTTGGCTTTTTTGTTGCCGCCGTAGCTGATTTTCTCGCCGTATTCGTCATAAACTTTCGGACCCAGCGTACCGCTCTCGTAACCGCGTACGGAGCCTAAGCCGCCGCCGTAGAAGTTTTCAAAGAACGGCATGGTTTTCGTTTTGCCGTAGCCGTTGCCGACGCCGACTTCGCCGCCGAGCATCAGGGTGAAGTCTTTGGTCAGCGGGAAGAACCAGGTTTGGTTGTGGGTCAGTGTGTAGTATTGCAGGTCGCTGCCCGGCAGGGCGATTTCACCGTTGATGCCGGTCATGTAACCGCGGGTCGGCCACAAGGCGCTGTCGGTTTTATTGCGTCCCCAACCGATCGTACCTTTGTACAGCCAGCCTTTGAAGCTGCCCACGCCGCCCGTGCCTTTACCGTATTGGTTGATAAAGTCGGCATAACGTTTAGGCGCGCCTTTGTAGGTATTCACGGTCAGGTGTTCCGCCGCCAGACCCAAATTGACGCGGTCGTATTCGGTAACGGGGATACCCATGCGCACGCCGCCGCCTGCGGTGGTGGTTTTATATTGTTTCGCGCTGGAAGAGGCTTTACGCGGGTCGTAAGACTTGCCGTAAATATCGTAACCGAGGCTCACGCCGTCGGGTGTGAAATACGGATCGGTAAACGACAGCGAGCCGTTCAGCGTGGTTTTGCTTCGTGAAGCACGCAGGGAAACGGATTTACCCGTACCGAACAGGTTGTCTTGGGAAACGCCCACAGACATGACCAAGCCGGTATCCTGAACCCAGCCCGCGCTCATATCCAGCGAACCGGTAGAACGCTCGTTCACGCTCATGTTCAAATCGACTTGGTCGGGCGTATTGGCAACCGGTACGGCATCGAATTGTACGTTGTCGAAGTAGCCCAGCAGCTCGACACGCTCTTTGGAACGTTGCAGCTTGGAAGTGTCGTAAGGCGCGGATTCCATCTGACGCAATTCGCGGCGTACGACTTCGTCACGGGTTTTGTTGTTGCCGGTGATGTTGATTTCGTTCACATAGATTTTGCGGCCGGGTTCGACATTCAGGACGAAATCGACAGTTTGGGTCTCGGCATTGGGCACTGGCTGAACGTTGACTTCGCTGAACGCGTAGCCTGCCGTACCCATGCGGTTTTGAATGGCTTCGAGCGATTTGACCATTTGGGCGCGTTCGTACCATTTGCCCTTTTTCATGGTCAGAAGTTTTTGCAGCTCTTCTTTCGGCACTTCGCGGGTGTCGCCTTCTATGCGCACGTCGCCCCAACGGAAGCGTTCACCCTCGTCAACCGTGATTTTGATGGTTTGCTTGGTTTTGTCTTCGTTGGTCTGGATGTCGGTATCCAGAATGCGGAAATTGAAGTAGCCGTTGTTTTGGTAGAACTCGCTGATGCGCTCCATATCTTGCGAGAATTTTTGCTCGTTAAACTGGTTGCTCTTGGTCAGCCAAGTCCACATACCGCCTTCGCTCAAAGACATTTGCTTCATGAGCTTGCGGTCGGAATAGACTTTGTTGCCTTCAAATTCAATGTCGGTAATCTTGGTGGTTTTACCCTCATCGATGGCGATGTCGATGGAAACGCGGTTACGCGCGAGTTTGGTGACGGTCGGCGTGATTTGGACTGACTGTTTGCCGCGGCTTTTGTATTCTTCCTTCAGGCTGGCGACAGACTGGCTCAGCGTGGCAGGATTGAAGTATTGGGATTGCGCCAAACCGAAGGATTCAAGGTTTTTCTTGATCACATCGTTTTGCAGCATTTTCGCGCCGGTAATGTTCAGCGTGCTGATGGTCGGGCGCTCGATAACGGTCAGTAAGACCTGATTGCCCATGGTCTCTACGCGGACATCGTCAAAAAAACCGGTCGCATACAGAGTTTTGATGATTTCTTCGCTGCGTGCGTCGCTGAATTGGTCGCCGACTTTGACGGGCAGGTAGTTGAAGACCGTACTCGGCTCGGTGCGCTGCAAACCTTCGACGCGGATGTCTTGAATGGTGAAGTCGGCAAATGCCAAAGGCGACATGCCCAATACCATCAAAGCAGAAGCAATCTGTTTCAATTTCATAAAATTATCCAAACAAACGGTTGATGTCATTAAAGAAAGCCAGTGCCATCATGAACAGCATGGCAGCCAGTCCGAGGCGCAGGCCGATTGCCTGTATGCGCTCGCTCAAGGGCTTTCCGCGTATCCATTCGGCAGTGTAGAACACCAAATGCCCGCCGTCCAATACGGGAATGGGCAACAAGTTCAACACGCCTAAACTAATGCTGACCAATGCGAGAAATTCCAAATAGCTTTGAAATCCCAGCTGTGCCGTTTTCCCGGCGACGTCGGCAATGGTCAGCGGGCCTGAAATATGGTTCAGGGAGGCATTGCCTGTAATCAGTTTTCCGAAGAATTTTACCGTCATCCAAGCGTTGTTGACGGTTTTGTCCCAGCCCATCGCAAATGCTTCTGCGACAGACGGCTTATATTCGCGCTTGATTTCTTTTGTCCACGCTTCGTCGCCCTGAGGACCGAAGCCCACCCTGCCGACCAGCGTTCTGTCGGGTTGCTGGATACTGTCGGGGCGGATGGTCGTCTGAACGGTTTTACCGTCGCGCTCATAAATCAATTCGATTTTCTTGCCCGGGCTTTGGCGTACGATTTCCACCCATTGCTGCCAAGACTCGATGTCTTGTCCGTCGGCACTGATCAGCTTGTCGCCTTTTTTCAAACCGGCTTTTTCAGCCGGGCTGTTTTCTGTCATTTTGCCGACACGGGTGGTGATTTTAAAAGGCGACAACCCGATATAGCCTTGGTTTTTCGCAATTTTACCTGCTTCAGGCGTGCCTGCGGCATCGATAATCCGCATGGTTTCTTGTCCCGAGGTCGTCTGAACGGCAACATTTACCTTGCCTGACTCGATGTTCAACACGATTTCTTGCTGGGCTTTTTCCCACTCGCCGACGTTAACGCCGTTAACCGAAATAATTTTGTCTCCGGGCTGAAAACCTGCTTTTGAGGCAATGGTATTTTGCTCGACCATGCCGACATAAGGGCGGATTTCGGTAACGCCGAAGGAAAAACTCAAGCCGTAAAGCAGAACCGCCAGCGCGAGATTGGTCAGCGGACCTGCGGCGACGATGGCGATGCGTTTGGCGGGATGCTGTTTGTCGAATGCGTAAGGCAGGTCTGCCTGCGCCACTTCGCCCTCGCGCGTATCGACCATTTTGACATAGCCGCCCAAGGGGATGGGCGCCAAACACCATTCGGTATCGCCGCGCTTTCTGCTGAAAAACGGTTTGCCGAAGCCGACGGAAAAGCGGACGACTTTGACGCCGCACAATCTGGCGACGATGTAGTGTCCGAACTCGTGCAGGCTGACCAAAATCAGGATGGCGAAAATAAAAGCTAGAAGGGTTTGCAAAAGAATCTCTCTGGTTGGGTATGGGTTGACGTTATCGATGTTTCAGACGACGTATCAAGGCAGGGGTCGTCTGAAAAGCATTCGCAATGTGTAGAAAATATTATTGGCGTTATTTTGCCGATTATAAAGTCAGTCTGCCGTTTTGTCCGCCACACATGACGGGTGGGCGGGTTTTCAGACGACCTGTCATTTTTTATCGTTGCGGCACGGTTTATCCCAATGCGGCGATAAATTCCTGCGCCTGCCTGCGGGTAACGGCGTCTTGCGCCAGCAGGTTTTCGATGTTGCCGAGGTCGTCTGAAAAGTCTTGTGCGAGACAGTGGGCGACGGTTTTGACAATGTCGGTAAACTTAATCTGCCCGTCTAAGAAGGCGGCGACGGCGGCTTCGTTGGCGGCGTTCAAAACACAGGGCGCGGCTCCGCCCGCGTTCATGGCTTCATAGGCAAGCTTCAGGCAGGGGAAGCGGTCAAAGTCGGGCTTTTGGAAGGTCAACGCAGACAATGCGTCGAAATCCAGATCGCCGACACCCGAATCGATGCGCTCGGGCAAGCCCAAACAATAAGCGATGGGCGTACGCATATCGGGATTGCCCAGTTGCGCCAGCACGGAGCCGTCGCGGTAGCGCACCATGCTGTGTATCACGGACTGCGGATGGATGACGACTTCGAGCTTGTCAGGCGGGCAGTTGAACAGCCAATGCGCTTCAATCAGCTCCAAACCTTTGTTCATCATGGTGGCGGAATCGACAGAAATTTTGCGACCCATGCTCCAATTGGGGTGTTTCACGGCTTGGGCGGGCGTAATGCTGTCGAACGTGCCTAAATCGGTCGTCAGAAACGGACCGCCGGAAGCAGTCAGGATAATCGAACGGATACCGTGTTCGTTCAGACGACCTGTATAATCGCGCGGCAAAACTTGGAAAATAGCGTTGTGTTCGCTGTCGATGGGCAACACTACCGCACCGTTTTCGCGCGCGGTTTCCATAAACAACGCGCCGGAAACTACCAGCGTCTCTTTGTTCGCCAGATAAATGGTTTTGCCTTTTTGCGCCGCCGCCAGCGCGGAGGGCAGCCCCGCCGCACCGACGATGGCGCACATGACACCGCTGACTTCGTCGGCAGACGCCACATCAACCAATGCCTGCGCGCCGTGTAAAACCTGCGTCGCCGCACCGTCGCGTTTCAACAGGGCTTCAAGCCGGGCGGCGTGTTCGGCATCGGCAACGACGGCATATTCGGGGCGGAGCGTTTGACATTGAACCGCCAGTTTCTCAACCTGCTTATGCCCCGCCAGCGCAAATACGCGGAATTTTTCGGGGTGGCGGGAGACAACGTCCAGCGTGCTTTCGCCTATGCTGCCGGTACTGCCTAATATGGTCAGGACTTGTGGTGTCATGGTGCGTTCTTTATGTACTGCTTTCGGATTTCAGACGACCTTTGGGCTTGAGGTCGGAAAGGTCGTCTGAAAACGCTTATTCGATATTGTGTTTGATGTGTTCCAACGATTTTTAACCGCTTCAGAACAAGCTTTCAAAGGCGGCATAGACGCTGATGACGGCAATCAGGCTGTCCACGCGGTCAAACACGCCGCCGTGTCCGGGCAGCAGATTGCTGCTGTCTTTGATGCCCGCCGCGCGTTTGAGCCAGCTTTCCAACAGGTCGCCGCATACGCTGACAACAGTCAACACCAAACCGATTAACACGGTATTGAACCAGCCTGCGTCAAACGTGAGCCAACCAGCCCACCACACCACAGTCATGTACACTGCCACGCAAATCGCGCCGCCGATTGCGCCTTCCCAGCTCTTGCCGGGGCTGACGGTCGGTGCGATTTTGTGTTTGCCGAACGCTTTGCCGCTGAAATAAGCGCAAACATCGGCAACCCACACCAAACCCATCACGGCGAGCAGCGACAAGGCGTAATCGGGATGAGGACGCAGGGACATGAGTGCGAACCAAAACGGCATGACCAAAAGCCAGCCGACGGTATAAGCCTGCCAGCCGCCGTTCAATTTCCATTTGAATTTCAGCCACAAAGGCATAACGACCAGCCAAAACGCCAAAACGGCGTACCAGACGATATCCGGCAGCGTCCAACCGCCTGCGTAGGCGATGACGCCGAACACCAGCGTCGCGGCGAGATAATGATTGGTTTTCAGTTTTTCCAATCCGCTCATGCGGGCGTATTCCCACAGCGTAACCAGGGAAATCAATCCGCAAAATGCCGCCCACAGCCATTGCGGCGCGTAAAACAGCATACCGAGCATCAACGGCAGCATCCACAGCGCCGTGATAATCCGTTGTTTCAACATTTTTAACCCCTTTGCTGCTCTACCGGCAGCTGTTCCGAAGTGCGGCCGAAGCGCCGTTCGCGTTTTTGGAACGAGGCGACAGCATCGTCCAAGGCTTTGCTGTCAAAATCGGGCCACAGGGTATCGGTAAAATAAAGTTCGGCATACGCCATCTGCCAAAGCAGGAAATTGCTGATGCGCGTTTCGCCGCCGGTGCGGATGAACAAATCCGGCTCCGGCGCATCGCCCAGCATCAAGTGTTTCGCCAGCGCATCTTCCGTAATCTCGGATACGCCTTCGGCAATCAGTTTGTTTGCCGCCTGCAAAATATCCCAGCGGCCGCCGTAATCCGCGGCGATGCTCAGGGTCAGGCCGGTATTGTTCGCCGTCAACGCTTCCGCTTCTTCGATGCCTTGCAGAATCTGCCGGTTGAAGCGTTCGCGGCTGCCCAACACCTTCAGGCGCATATTGTTTTCGTGCAGACGGCGCACCTGTTTTTGCAAAGCCTGCAAAAACAGCCCCATCAGGAACGACACTTCGTCTTCGGGGCGGCGCCAGTTTTCAGTCGAAAAGGCAAACACGGTCAGATATTGCACACCCAGTTTGGCGCAATGCTTCACCATATTTTCCAACGCGTCCAAGCCGCGTTTGTGCCCCATCACGCGGGGAAGGAAACGCTTTTTCGCCCAACGGCCGTTGCCGTCCATAATCACGGCGATATGCTTCGGAACCGAAGTATGTTCCAAAATGGTCTGCGTGCTGCTCTTCATATCTGCCTTTCGCAGCGCGGCGGTTCAAAGGTCGTCTGAAACGCCGCGGACAAGGATTTAAATCGCCATCAAATCTTCTTCTTTGGCAGCCAGCGTTTTGTCGGCTTCGGCGATGTATTTGTCGGTCAGTTTTTGAACCGCCTCTTCGCCGCGACGTGCTTCATCTTCGGAAATTTCTTTGTCTTTCAAGAGTTTTTTGATGTGATCGTTTGCATCGCGGCGCACGTTGCGGATGGACACGCGTCCTTCTTCCGCTTCGCTGCGTACGACTTTAATCAAATCTTTACGGCGCTCTTCGGTCAACATAGGCATAGGCACGCGGATCAAATCGCCGACGGCTGCCGGGTTCAGACCCAAGTTTGAATCGCGGATGGCTTTCTCGACTTTGGCCGCCATATTGCTTTCAAAAGGTTTCACGCCGATGGTACGCGCGTCCAGAAGCGTCACGTTGGCAACTTGGCTGACCGGAACCATGCTGCCCCAGTATTCGACTTCCACTTGGTCCAACAGACCGGTATGCGCACGGCCGGTACGCACTTTCGCCAAATTCTCTTTCAGCACTTCTACCGAGCGCTGCATTTTGCTTTCCGCTGTTTTTTGAATATCGTTAATCATTTTCTGCTTTCAAATAAGATACTGAATTTAAAACCTCGCTCGGACGCATGACCATCCGAACGGCAAATCAAGCTGTTAACTGCGCATAGTACCGTCATTCGGCGATTCCGACAAGGCAGGGGCGGTTTTGGGCCTTGTTTCTTAACTGATATTTAAATGCCGTTACAAATAGGATGTATAGAGGGCTGCATCAGCAAAAAAGGTCGTCTGAAAACGGTTTTTCCGCTTTCAGACGACCTTCCTTTATCCGCCAAACTTATTTCTGCTGCTGACGCGTGTACACCAGCGATGTAAGGATGGATGCGCCCAGTGCGCCGAAGACGACGGAGAGGGAAATGGAGATGGGGATGTGCACCCAGTGCATAATCAGCATTTTGATGCCGATGAAGCTCAAGACGAAGGCGAGGCCGTATTTGAGGAAGATGAAACGGTCGGCGACATCGGCAAGCAGGAAATACATGGCACGCAGCCCGAGTATGGCGAAGATGTTGGAGGTGAGGACGATGAAGGGGTCGGTGGTTACGGCGAAGACGGCGGGAATGCTGTCCACGGCGAAGATGACGTCGCTCAACTCTATCATGATGAGGACGAGCAAAAGCGGGGTGGCGATGCGCTTGCCGTTTTCGACAGTAAAGAATTTTTCGCCTTCAAACTGATGGCTGACGGGGATGACTTTTTTAAGCCAGCCCAAAATCTTGTTTTGCGAGAGGTCCTCTTCTTCGGATTCCGGTTTCATCATATGGATGCCGGTATAGACGAGGAATGCGCCGAAAATGTAGAGAATCCATTCGAACCGCTGCACCAGTGCCGCGCCGATAAAAATCATGAGGGCGCGCAGGACGATGGCGCCGAACACGCCGTAAAGGAGGACGCGGTGCTGGTATTTCGGGGAAACTTTGAAGTAACCGAAAATCATCAGGAAAACAAAGATGTTGTCAACGGCAAGGGATTTTTCGAGGATGTAGCCGGTGAAAAATTCGAGGGTTTTTTCTTTGGCAACGACGGCGCCGTAAAGGGGGTTGCCTGCCAGCTCGAAATAGAGCCAGCCTGCGAAGGCACAGGATACGGCGATCCAGACGCAACTCCAGGCGACGGCTTCTTTGACACTGACTTTATGCGCGCCGCTTTTTTTAAGCGAGAGCATGTCGATGATGATCATGATGAAAACGGCGGCGAAGAACACGCCGTAGAAAAGGGGGGAGCCGACGGAAGGGTGTTCGGTCATGTATTCGGATTCCTTGTGATGAGGTGGTTGGATGGTGGCTTTTCAGACGACCCGTCGGGGAAAGGTCGTCTGAAAACAGCTTACCAAGACAAGTAAAACATGGCTTTAGCGAAAAATACGATAAACAGCATATGGGAAAATACGACGGCGTGGATGTATTTGGACCAGCCGACGGTCAGGGTGTGCCGTGCCATTTTGACGACGGCGATAGCGAAATGGACGAGGACGCTGACTGCCAACAGGATTTTGAGGGTAAGGAGCGTACCGAATGAGGTGGCGAAGGGTTGGCTCAAAAAGGGCAGGTATCGGTTGAATACCATGACGATGCCGCTGATGAAAAGCGTAATGACGACGGGCGGCATAACGCGGACGGCGCGGTAGGACATGGCGCGTTCGACTTCTCGGCGCGATTCGCGTGAGACGCGGCCGGTGTGCATGACGGACAAAACCAGCATTTCGAAAAATACGCCGCCGACAAAGGCGATGGCGCAATAGAGGTGGATGATGTGGGCGATGGCGTAGAGACTCATGACCGTGTTCCAAGTGGGATATTCGGGTGAAATTGTATCATCAGTCGGACGTTTTCAGACGACCTCTTCTTCCAAATCGCCTTCGCGGGTTTCGCGCAGGTGTTCACGCAGGCGTTGGAGTTCGTGTTTGTCCAGCCACTTGCGGCGGCTGCGTTGCAGGAGGATGACGAGTGCGGAGATTTCGTTGCGCATATTGGTGCTGAGCCAGAGGAAGCCTTGCCATTCGTAATGGAGGCGGGCAGCGAGTTTGCCCAGCTCGGGATTGATGGAGGTGTCGATGCGGATGCGGCGGGCGTAGTGGCCTTTGATGAGGCGGACGGTCAGGCGCAGGTCGCGTTGGAGGCGGTTGAAATGGCGGTCGAGCAGGCGGATTTCGTGTTCGTTGAGGGTAGGGGCTTGCAGCTTGGCGGCGGTGGTGAGGAGCAGCTCGGTGGTGTTGACGATTTTGCGGTGGGCGTGCTGCATGGCTTCCATCATGGCGGGGCTGATGTGGCTTTCGCCTGATGTAGCAGCGAGGTGGCTGCGGCTTTTGACCATGCGGGCGTTGATTTGGCGCATTTTGACCATGTTTTGCTCCAGCCGCTCGCGGGTCATGCGTTTGCCGTTGCTGATTTCGGCAATCATTTTGCCGCATTCGGTCAGGTTGTCGGCAAGCATAAACCGCCACATGAGCGTGGAGCGCAGGGGAAGGAGTTTGGCGGCGACAATGGCGATGGCGGCGCCGATCAGGACGTTCATGGCGCGCATAAGCCCGCTGTCGAGCCAGTTGTTGCTGTTGTCGCCGATGAGCATGCACATGGTCAGTCCGGCAAGCATGGGGACGTAGCCGTTTTTGCCGACCGCCGCCCAACCTGCGGCTGCGCTGGCGGTGCCGACGGTCAGGTAAAAGAGAATGCCGCCGTGGAAGTAGTGCTGGTTGAGCCACAACAGGGTCAGGCCTGCGCCCAAACCGATGACGGTACCGAGCATGCGTTCGACGGCTTTGGAGTAAATCGCGCCTTGAAATTGGAGCATGCCGAGTACGACGAACACGGTCATGCCTATCCATTCGCCGTGTTGGAGGTGGAGGAGTTTGGCGAGCAGGGTGGCAAACAGTACGGCAAGTCCGAGCCGGACGGCGTGTATGAGGCGGCGGTAGCGGTAGCGTTCGTAGGAGTTGAGCCAGCGTTTGACGAAGCGTTCGCGTTGTGAGGCGTTCATGATTGGGGCTATCTTGTTGAGATTTTTGGGTTTATCGGGCGGTATTGTAACGGGAATCAGGCAATACGGACAGGATGGAAGGCAAGGTCGTCTGAACCCCCCAATACTGCTTTCAGACGACCTTTAAGGCGCGACGACGGGCGGCGGATAGCCGTGTGCGTCAATTTCAGACGAGGCGAGCCACGGGGTATGGACGAGGTTGACAGGCAGGTGCGCCAATTCGGGGATGTGGCGGCGGACGAATGTGCCGTCGGGATCAAGCCGGCGGGCGGTTTGGATAATATCGATGGAGCGTCGGCGGGCATTGCGGGCGGCGTTTTGCCAGTTGCCCTCGTTCAACGCGGGGTCGAAATCGGTTTGCTGCGCGGCGAACCAAGCAATGCCGTGTTCGGACGGCTGATGCAGGATGCCGCACAAAAATTCTGCCGTCAGGGAACGCAGGGCGGGATGCAGCCAGCCGCCCGATTTCAGGCTGCGCATGGCGGCATCGATAAGCGGGAAACCTATTTTCCCCTGCCGCCAGCGTTCCGTCAGGTCGTCTGAAAACGTTGCAGACACGGCATCGGATTCAGGCTCGATGCGGGCGCGGTGGTAAGCAAGCTGCTGATAGAAATCGCGCCGAATCAAGTTGTCCAACCAAGCATCTGCACCCTGCCCTGCGGCTTCGGCCGCCAACACGCGCGGCGAAATGCAACCTGCGCTCAAATACGCGCTCAAGCGGCTGGTGCCTTTTCTGGCAGGGAAATCCTTCATAATCGGATAAAACCCGATATTTTCTTCAAAATGCCGCCATTGTTTGTCCGCCTCATCTTCGCCGCCGCGCTGTGCGGAAACCATATCCTGCTGCCCGTTCCACGCTGGAAACGGCGGCATTTCAACAGAGGTCGTCTGAAAAATTTCAGTGCGTCCGCCTCCCCCATCCTGCCCGCCGAACCGCTGCCGAAACAAAGCCAGCCACGCTTCTTTATAATGCGGGAAGTCGGTGTAAGGCGCGCCGTGGCTGCCCATGATGTCTGCTTTGGCGAATACGGCACGGTCGTTAACGCGCTCGAACGCAACGCCTTTTCCATCCAAAATCCGCCAAATGCGGTTATCTTGCCCGATTTCAGACGACGTATAGGCTTCGTCTGCAATTACAGTCTGAACATTCAACCGCGTCGCCAAAGCAGGCAATTCTTCCACACGGTTCACCGCATACAAAGCCACGCCGCGCGCCGCCAGCGAGCCATGCAAAGCCGCCGCCGCCTGATAATGAAACCAATCCTGACGCGGATTGGGGATTTCAGACGACCCCTGCGCCACCCACACGCCTGCCACAGGCAATCCCCGCTTCACGGCGGCGGACAACGCGGCGTTGTCGCGTATGCGCAGGTTGCGGCGGAACCAGACCAATGTATGTGCTTGCATGGCGATGTCGTCTGAAAGGGATAAGGCGTTTGATTTTAGCAGAAATTTTGTGAGGACAAAGCGGACGGTTTTCAGACGGCCTTTAGGCAGATAACAGATAAAGTGGATTCGGAATAACGCAGCTATAGCAAACATACTTAACTTTAAATCCGGCATATCATCAAATTCTGTCATTCCCGCGCAGGCGGGAATCCATCGTGAAACTTGAGAAACCTTGATTTGAAAAACAGTTTCTGGGTTTCAAAAATGGATTCTCGCCTGCGCGGGAATGACGAAAACCGATAATTTGCGTATCGAAAATAAAGTCATTTAGCTAAATGTTCATCCACTATCGTTTTAACCGGGTTCGAAGCGGCAAATCGAATTTCCAAAGCCGACATTTCATCGTCGTGAAGAAGCAGGGAAAACCTCAACCTCTCCACCGAATACGGATATCCGGCCTGCAATCTGAATTTGTCTGCCCAAATAAACCAAAGGTCGTCTGAAACCGCATTTTTGAGTTTCAGACGACCTTATATGTAGAAAATTGTCGCGTTGTTTACACAACAG